>JBCBQE010000270.1:0-7957 GCA_039820385.1 Cyanobacteria bacterium J06635_10 | reverse complement strand
AAACATCTAATCAAACAAGCATAAAACTGAATAATTGGATTTTGGACAAAAAATAATTGTTCGCAGATTAATTATGCGAACAAACTACGAAAGCGTAACTTTTCTAGCTCAGTTGTTTATTGAGGTAAAACAACCATATGGCAAGAAAAATTACGCATATTTCTCTTTTAAATTGTTATTTTTAATTTATTTTTTGGCAACGGGATACTTAGACTGCCGAGGAAAGGTACTTGAATTTCCTTTTAGTATGGGAGAAAATACTCTGTGAACTTGAAAACTAAAACCTAGCCGATAAGCTAGCGTTGGAAGTTCGCTACCATTTCCACACGAGACAATGCACTAACAGCTGATTGTCGCACATAGTCATCGGTAGATTCATCTTCAGTCAAAGATGTCAATAATTCTATAACTCGGCTACCCCCAATAGAAGCAAGGGCATTCAAAAGAGAAATTGCCAGCGCCGGGTTATCCGTGGCTTGTAATGCCTCAACCAAAACATCCACACTGGGAGAGCCAATCTCACCCAAAGCCATAGCAGCAGCAATATTAACTACGGGATTGGAGTCATTGAGAGCAGTCTTTAAACCCTCCACACCTGCGGCAGGAAAGGTAGTATCTGAATTATTTATGGCAACCTGCGCCAGTGCTTTTGCTGCACTCCCTCTAACTGTAACGTTGTCACTATTGAGCAATGCTTCAACCAAAGGATTTACCGCATCAATACCGACTACCCCCAAAGCTTTCACCGCTGCTCGACGATAGGTGGTATTCTCCTCATCCAAAATGCTCATCAACCGGGGGATAGTTGTTTCATCACGATTTTCTGCTATTTCCCACATTGCCCGTTGTTGTAGGTGGGGGTTGGGATGTTTCAGTTGTTGGAATAGTTTTTCTGTTGACATATATCAATTATCAATGATCAATTATCAATTATCAATGACCAATTATCAATTATCAATTAACAATTATCAATTATCAATTTCTCCTCATATCAAGTCCCTAAAATATGCCTTTTTGCAGTGTCTTATTATTACTTATTACTCCTAACTCCTAACTCCTAACTCCTAACTCCTAACTCCTAACTCCGAATCGTTGTAAGCAAGGCTTTTTCCCGAATCAACCAATCGTTATCGTTGACGACTATCTCATAACTACTTGTATCACCAAGTTTTTCCAGTGCCATCAACACTGCATACTTCAAATCCCAGATGTTGGTTTCTAAACAGGCTTTGAGTTCCCCAATTGCACTTGTTGCACCAAGCTCACCTAATGCGATCGCAGCAGCAGCTCGTGATTTTTGAAACTGGGGTTGTTTGTTATGCAGGGCTTCCACCAACAAATCATAGGCAGGAGCATGTTTTAACCAACCGAACAATTTCACCACGTGAAAATGGGCACCATAATCACTTTTTGCTTCTTCATCATAGGTGGCAAACAGAGCATCAGGAGCCGCATCTGCACGATCCTCTAGAATAGTTTTAGCTGCCAAATAACAACGCCCAAAATCGGTTTCGTACAACCCCCGAATCAAAAATGACATATCTGGTTGAATTTGGTAACTATGTACTAAATTCAAGTCATTCGGGTGGTCCCGTAATGTTTGCTCTAAGTGAGGCTGAATCGTTTCAAAGCTAATTGCTCGTTCTTTAATTCCGGCTTCTGCTAACATCCGAATTCCTCGCAGTCGAAAGACTAAAGATACCGGACATTTTGCAATATGGGGAATTGCATCGTAATAGTTCGCATCAATCAAATCCTGAATGGACAACCGCCGCCCTAATACACTTGGGTTTTGCAACATTCCCACTACTTTTCCCATCTGGGAATAGTCAGAGGTTAAACGGCAAACTGCTGCAATGGCTGCACTGGCTGTTGGTGCATCGGTGTCATCTACAAATTTACGAATTCGTTCTAGGGCTGGTTGATAGTTAAACTTTGTTAGTGTATGAATTATGACTCGATAGGTTTGCTTTGGCTTGTCTAGCAATTGAGCTATATCTTCTAATATATCGGGATCTTGGGTACCAATTTCACCGATAGCCCAAACAGCATTTTCTACTGTATAGCAGTCGTCATCACTCAGACAATCGCGAATCACAGGTATTGCTACCTCAGCTTGCAGTCGCCCTAAAGTCTCTATGGACTTACGGCGAACAATGCGGTTATCCAAGGCGGAATCAGTTTGCTGCACTGCCCTTATCAGTGCGTTAATTGACCGCTCTGTCGGAAAGTTGACCAAATGAGAAGCCGCAATATAGCGTGAATCATCCTCGCTCAACTCTTCTTGAGGTGTATCCAAAAGAGCGATCGCCCGATCTTCTGTTAGATTAAAAAGATTAAAAAAGCGCTTATCCATATATATGCTTTACTTTGGGCCGTCAATCAATTTTGGATTTTGGATTTGCGTTCGCGTTCAGCGTGTCCGATAGGACATATTTGGATTGTCCCCATAAATAAATAATGGTGCTTTTACCAGTTGTTTGCGACGGACAACCAATAATCTATATTTTAATATCAAAACAAACCCAGAGATTCTTTGCAATTACTCAACCTCAAGCCGGTAAAGCAAATAGCCAAGAATCTCTAGGCTCGTAGGGTGACAATTGAGCTCATCACCAATTTACAATTCTAATAAGTGCGATCGACTAGGATAGAGAGTTGATTGCATAGTCAAGTAGTGCATTATACTCGGTCAATGCTTGAGCAGACATATCGCGAGGTGCACAACCACGGTTACGAGCATAGGTTAATGCTTCAACATAAGGAGCGGTAGGTAGGTTCAAAGCGCGATAAACTTCACGTTGACCAGCAATACCCCATTCATCCAATGGGCCAGTACCGCCAACTACCAAGCAGTACTGGATGAGACGCATGTAGTGCTTAACGTCGCGAGCACACTTAGCCTTGAAGGTATCGGTAGAGTTAGCTTGACCAGCTTCGTTCAAGTAAGGATACTTCTTGATACAAGCGTCGTAAGCTTCTTTTGCAACTGCGTCGATGTTGCCAGCTAGCTTTTCAGCAGCTTCTAAACGAGCAGCAGAACGTTGGATAGAACCTTGTACTGATTCTAAATCGGAGCTGCTGGGGAAACGTCCAGCTGCATCAGCAGATGCAATAACGGTGGTAAGAACTGATTTCATTTTTTAAATACTCCTGTCGGGATGTTGATTTTTTATTGTGTTAGATTTCTATTTTTTGAGCTTGCGGTTAGCTAATATTGACTAGCTAAGAGCCTCAATCACGCGATCTAAATAGCCGGTAGCTTCAGCAACTAAGCTAGCGCAACGATCGTCAACTAAAGTAGGATTCATTTTCTTTAATCTAGCACCAGCAAAAGATTCGCTAGGCTCATCTTTGATATGAGCAGCTACTTGAGCTTTCATGATTTGAACTGCACGTACGGTAGAAGAGGTAGGTACACCTAAAGCAGTGTAGGTTTCTTTCAAACCGTTCAAGCAACGATCGTCTAGAACTGAAGCGTCACCAGCTAATAAAGCGTAGGTTACGTAGCGTAAGATGATTTCAGCATCGCGCAAGCAAGCAGCCATGCGACGGTTAGGATAGCAGTTACCACCAGCTTGAATTAAGCCTTGGTTTTCGCAAATCATACCAGCTACAGCATCAGAAACCATGCAGCTTGCGTTGGAAGCAATTGCATTTACAGCATCCAAGCGTCTGTTTCCACTAGCAACAAACTCTTTTAGAGCTGCGATATCACCTACGGTAGAAGTGCTGGCATCTGCTGTAACTACAGATCTAGAAAAAGCATCAAGCATTTCGCTCTCCTTAAAAATTGGTTATCTGTAAAATTTAGATTGCTTGTTTGTTGAACAAGACAATATAGAACATAAAAGATGATTCGTATCTCAGTCTCTTTTATGAAAAATAAAGCAACATTTTGTAATATTCTCGCAAAGTAAATTTTTCAAAAATAATACCCAGTCTGGGTTTCTCTGACTGGGGGTGATCCTACATATTGACTCTTTTGTTAAGAGCTTCTTTATAAAAATTAATCAAAAAATCTGGTGAAGGCAAAATTGCTGGATTTTTGCTGGTTTATCTGCTCACCAATCATTTGCTTGTGATTGTCGCTCAATTTGAGCGATCGCCAGTTTAGCCAAAATTCGCACTACTTCTTGTTCGTCATTGAGCATGGTTTGTAATGCTTCCATTGCTGTGCTCGAGCCAATTTTTCCCAGGGAGTTGATTGCTGCTTTCCTGACATCTAAATCGCTATCTTGACTTGCGGTAATTAAATGCTCAACTGCGGGGGGATAATTGACTTGTCCTAATGCAGCAGCAGCTTCCGTGCGGATAAGCGCTTCTGGATCTTTGAGAGATGAAACTAGGAGATTACATGTCTTTTCGTCCGATTCCTCTTTTGCGACATTACCGAGGGCACCGATAACAGCACATCGTACATCTAAGGAAGCGTCGTTTAAAGCTTTGTATAGATGTTCTGAGGCTTTAGATCCCATAAATGCTAATGCCCATGCAGCATGACCTTTGATATCCTGAGAATACTCGGTGGATGCTAGGATATCTAACAATGCTGGTGCAGCAACTTCTCCAGTTCTTGCTAAAGCTCCAGCCGATGAACCTCTAACCACTGTATCTTCATCATTAAGAAAGGAATGGACTAAGCTTGGCACAGCGTTAGGATCGGAGATAATGGTAAGCGTCTTTGCCGCAGCCCTCCGCACCACCACATTGGAATGATTTGCCAGTGTTTCCGTTAGTAATGGCGTTGCGGGCTTGCCAATTTCACCCAAAGCTTGAGCAAACCCCAGTCGAATCATTCCACGGGTGTCTCCCATGCCCTCTATCATTTGTTTTATCAGTTTTTCATTAGTAGAGTCAAAAGTTTTTAAACCAATTTGCTCTTTGCTCATTTCGAGCAATTTGTCATTTTCAGCTTGAATTTCCAGAGTTTTTTCATCCACTACTGGACTTTTGGAGTTGAGCGATTGACTCATCACAAATTTCCTATTTCTTTTAATAAATTAACATTGATTACATAATTGAATAATTACCGAATGCCGTCACGCACCAATTACTTTGCGGGCTCTTTTATTGTAGGGTGTGTGACGGCATTGAAAAATTTATGAGAAAATTGAATAATTACCGAATGCCGTCACGCACCAATTACTTTGCAGGCTATTTTATTGTAGGGTGTGTGACAGCATTGAAAAATTTATGAGAAAATTGAATAATTACCGAATGCCGTCACCCACCAATTACTTTGCGGGCTCTTTCATTGTAGGGTGTGTGACGGCACTGAAAAATTGATTACATAATTGAATAATTACCGAATGCCGTCACCCACCAATTACTTTGCGGGCTCTTTCATTGTAGGGTGTGTGACGGCACTAAAAAATTGATTACATAATTGAATAATTACCGAATGCCGTCACGCACCAATTACTTTGCAGGCTATTTTATTATCGAGTCTTCACTTCATTCCCAGCGAGAGGATTTAATACTTATTACCTTGATACTTTTGACTTTTGACTTCCCCCCTGGAATCAACCTCTATTTTCCAAACTAGCTCGTGTCGTTCGACGAGTAAGAACATGGGGTGTATCTAATTGTGACGCGGGTTGGCTAAGAAGGCGCGATCGCATTTCTTCACTCAATCCCTGTACGTGACTAAAATCAGCACCAGCAATGCTTTCAAAAGAGTCGAATTCAATATCAGTTAAGTCTGCTGCTCGTAAATCTGCCCCTGCTAAATTGGCTCCATTTAAACCAGCATTACGTAAATAAGCCCCCGGTAAAAATGCTTTCCGCAAATCTGCCTGAGTCAATCTCGCACCCTTGAGGTTTGCCCCAGTTAAATCGGCTCCTCCGAGGTATGCTCCCAACAAACTTGCACTTTGCAAATCAGCATATCGCAAGTTAGCTGTATTGAGTTCGGCACCATTTAATTTAGCATTTGGACCGATCGCTCCAGAAGATTTGTAGACAAAACCATCTGGGAAAAGAGTTTGACTGTCATACCTTGCCCCTAGCAATTTGGCATCGGTTAAATTGGCTCCCCGTAAATCAGCACCACTCAAATCGCTCCTAAACATGCAAGCCGCTTGCAAGTTAGCATCGCGAAAAATTGCTTTACTCAAATCGGCTGCTCGTAAATCGGCTGTCTGTAAATCAGCTTCACTGAGATTGGCTTGACTGAGATTGGCTCTAATCAGAATAACGCCATTTAAATTCAGCTTTTGTAAATCAAGACTGCTTAGGTTGAATTGGTAAAAATCCTTATGGCCAAGAGCAATTTGTGTTTGGAGGACAGCCAAAACTTCTTGGGGTGTTTTCTGAGTCTCCCTGCTTGTCATTGCTCAATTTTATGAGAATATTTAGAGATATAGTACCATAACCTAAATTTAATAAAGCTCTCACATTAAATATGATGGGTGAAGACAGGGAGGGGGAAGAGGGGGAAGAGGGGGGAGAATCATTTTTGATGTACGTGGGTTTGCCCAGTCGTCTTTAAACGACTTTGGCTAAAAGAGCGGGGGTTTCAACCTCAGGCGGGTGTGTGAGAAAACCTATCATATTTAATGGGACAAAGCACTACAAGAAGAATATCCTCGTTGCGTAGGTCCAAATCTATACAAAAATCTACAAAGTCACAATACTTATGCCTTTTGTTACACCAATGACAATGATTGACTTCTTCCGCAAGAGTGAAGGGGTTTGGTTTACTCATCGCACTGTACATCACTTTGATGCGGTAAGGGATGAGTCGGGTGAATCCAAGCTCTATGTGGATGCGATTACGCTGGATGATTCAAGGGTAAAAGCTATCTGTGAAACGCAAAGTATCTTACCAGCCAGTGTGAAGTCAGGAGCTAGCTTTATGTGGCAAGCCCATGAAGATAACCGGGAACCTGATCCAGAAAACGCGGCTGTATTGATTGATGTACCGGATGATGACACAGGGCGCTCTGGCAAGTTGTTAAGGAACCAGGGTTATGTAGAAAAAGTGCCGGTTGTCAGTCGTTACTGGTTTGGTGATGACGGTATTTTAACTATTGACACTGAATACGATCGCAATCAAGGGCAAGAGCGTTGTTGGTTTATTACGGATGATTTCCGCGTGCGTGTTAGTACGGTGAGGATGATGAATGGCGTGTATATGATGACTTATTGTTCTGAACGACGCTATCTGACTGAAAAGGTTTTAGCACAAATGGTTGAACGGAATTTGTCTAGAGCTTGAGCTTATTTGGATTCAGGTTATTTATCATTCTCAACAAACGCCTTAGAATGAATTCTAAGGCTAACAACTGAAGTCCTCTAAAGACGACTAGTAGAGTATTTTAGTACGTTTTAACGTACTTGATGTGTAGCCAAGATTCATTTCAAGGCAGAAATTCGGGGTTAACGACATTGGTGCAAGATATCACAGGACTTACGCAATTGTCATAAGACTCGGATGGTGCCGTACACTCACCGTCTTATTATTACGTTTTGAATCAGTCAGTGTACAAGCACCCTACAAGAAAATATGCCAGTCGGCCTAAAATTTACCCAACTATATTACAGCTTGGGTAAACTGGCTCAAAAGCCTTGTTCCTACTCACTACTCACTATTCACTATTCACTTGTCCTAATTGTTTTTCTCAATCCAAGTTTTTAATATTTTTACACAAGAATCTACTTTACATTCATCTGTGGTACATTTCTTAGAAGCATCAAACGCCAGCCGCCAGTTGTCTAATTCTACAAATGCTTCAGCAATTGATATTAAAGCCCTAGTTTTATAATAAGAATGTTGAATTTGATTAGCTTCTTGAAGTGTTTTTTCAAGCAATGGTATGGCTTTATCTGGTTGCTTCAACTTTACATAAGCTTCAGCAATTGATGTTAAAGCCTCAGTTTTATAATAAGAATCTTGAATTTGATTAGCTTCTTGAAGTATTTTTTCAAGCAATGGTATGGCTTTATCTGGTTG
>JBCBQE010000269.1:0-8026 GCA_039820385.1 Cyanobacteria bacterium J06635_10 | reverse complement strand
TGGGAACCGAATTAACTATTGCTTGTGAAACTCTAAATTTATCGGTTCCTAAATCTGGGCAAGTAGCTATTTGGCTTCTAGATAAAATGGCTTTTGGGTCAAATGACCCTCATATTATTAATGATAATGATGGCGAAAATGCTGACCCAAAACTATTAGAAAGAATTCGTTTGGGTAAACAAGTACAAACTTTTAGCTTCAAACAAGGAGTAGAACTGCCCCAAAATGAGGAATTTCTAAATTGGTTGGAGCAATTGTATGGTAAAGCTTTAATTGGACAAGAATTCGTTACGACTTGTCAAACGCTTGGTTTGCAGCCACCACAGAAAGGAGAAATAGAGGAATGGTTACTTTCAAAAATGGAAAAAAATACGCAACTTGATAAAGTTGGTGTATCTGAAGCGGACTCTAGAGCAGAATTGCAGTCAACAGAAGATAATTTGCTTAGAGTGAATTCGCAGCCGTTTTTGGAGTATTTATTGACGCTCGATAAAATGCCGACTGAACAAGAGCAGGTTTTGATTGCTCGTCAGTTTGGTGTAGCGAGAACACTTGTTAAAAAACTAATATCTCGGATAAGGTTTGGCGAAAATGATTAGTTGACTTATGTGCTTTATGTAGGTGTGCCGCTTCAATATGTGGTTAAATAACTGAAGAATCATCTTGCTAAAATATGAGCAAACGGTGAAATCAAACGCCGTCAGTAACCCAGGTCGTGCATACGCTGGGCTTGCCGGAACCAAATCTGGTGACGTAAGTATTGACTAGCCCACTGAGCCGTTACTCGGTAAAGACTTCCAGATGCTTCTCCAGTCTGGATTATCTCTAAAACTGTTTGGTCAGTTGCTTGTAGAAAGGACATCTTAGTAACGGTGGGCGAGGAGACCATTACGGGTTTTGCTGATTCCTGGGATTATATCCAGTTAAAAATCAGCATTCAAATATCACGGCGAATAAATGAGCCACTGCGTTGGGCGGGTTCCCAAGGCAGCGCGGTCTTGGGGAGCCATTGCGTTGCGGAGGTCCCCTCCGTTGTAGCAAATGGCGTGGTCTCCCCCATGAGCGACTGCCGCCGACTTGTAGCAAGTGGCGTTCGCTAGTGCCGCTTCCCTCCCAGCTTTAAAAAGACTGGGTTTCCCGCGTACCGCATATTTCTTATGAGCATGATACTTACCCCTGAACAAGAACAATTTATTCAAAACAAACTGCAAACAGGTAAATATCGCAATGCACAAGAAGTATTAGAACTTGCTTTCAAGCTTCTTGATGAATACGAGCAAGCAGATACTGACTGGATAAATTCCGTGAGAGAAAAAATAGACGCTGCGATCGCAATTAGCGAACAAACTCCACCTATTGATGGAAAGGCTTTTGTAGGTCAAATTTTGAAAGATTTGCGGCAAGTGCGCGAAAGGCAAGAATGAATTCTAGATATTTTATTAACATTCTTGCAACGGAAGACTTAAAAGGAATTGCTAACTATTTTGCGACTAATAATGTTGAAGCTGGAGACCAATTTTTTAATAAATTCGACCGTCGTTGCGAGCAATTAATAAATTTTCCTAACATGGGTAGAAGTTATGCAGAAATCCGCCCCAATTTACGCGGTCTACCATTGGATGGATATATTATTTTTTACAGAGTTTTCGACTTGGGTATTGAAATTCTCCGAGTAGTTAATGCTCGTCGAGATTTACCTTCTATTTTTGAAGAGCAAGAATAATTAGTTGTACTTCTTTGCTTAAACAATCGCATCAAAAACTTGCTGTGCTGTAAGGTTTAGTTCGGGGAAAGTAGGAGAAATAATTCGCTCGTCACCTTTAAAAGCGGTCATTTGATATTCATCATCAATCAATTCGCATACAAAAAACGTAGCTTGCTTGGGATTACCAATAAATTTTCTTCCACCCGAAGCTGCGTAATCTACTATCCAATATTCGGGTATTTTCATAGCTTGGAAATTACCAAACTTGGTGTAATAGTCATCTTCACAATTTGTACTAATAACCTCGACTATTAGAGGAATAGAAGCGCTATGAATAACCGTAGATTCTTTTTCCCACAACGGTTCATTATCTAAATTCGCATCATTTATTAAAACAATATCTGGTAAATAACCTGAAGATTTGTTTGGTGGCTTTACTAATGCTGTTTTTGGAATAAAATATGGCAGTTTTAAGCGTTTAAACTCAACGCTAACTTCTCCTGCTAAAAAACCTGTAACTTTTTCATGTTTACCAGTTGGTTGAGCCATTTCTACAATTATGCCATCGTGTAGTTCGTATCGTTTTGCTCCATTTTGAGGCAACCAGTTTATAAATTCTTCAAAAGTTAATAGTTTCGATGGAGTAATAGTCATTTTTCATTAATACCTATATTTGGCGCTCAGTTCGTACAATAGACATCTCCGGAAATTAAATTTGAGTCCAGTAATAATAGTGGTTTCAAGCTAATTATCGGAGAGGTCTAATGAGCGGGTACATAACATCTATATTAATTCTAATTTAAACAAACGCAGTCGTAGTGCTTGATTATATAATCCAAAGCTTATATCTCCAATTAATCAGGCTTATTCGCAAATAAAATTATCCTTAAGTAAATATTTCTGCATCGGTAATTATTTTTTCAAACGTTACTTTTATATTTATTTTCTCATCATATGTATAAACCTGCTTGCATTGCCCGTATGCAATATGTAACCTAACAATTGTTAATTGAATTGGGCATAAATTTAAATTAGCTTAAGTCGAGTTAAACCTGAACGAAAGTAACTGGATTTGTTAAATATTTTTTATTTAACAAATCCTAGTGTGGTACTTAAGTTAGCCCTTTTGAGCATAGACAATCATATTTAGTTGGAATTAAGTAGGTATGGTATATGAAAACGTTATCTACACGCAGAAGACACTTTCTCAAAGATATGGAATTTCAATTGCAGCCTTACAACAGTGGTTCCCATACGCGGGAATCGTCAAGCCTAAGAAGCGCGGAGGATATTTTGACGCAGCAACAGTTGAAGTAGCTGATATGTTTTATGTAGCTATCAGAATCAGAAGATTAACTTTTGAGGAATATTTAGAACAGGTAATTCCTGCTGGTGGCTTAGATGCTTATTTACGTCTTGTCAACAAGATGACTCTGTATGATTTTTTAACCAAGCACATATCCGAAGCAGAAAAAAATAACCCAATCGTACAAACAGTAATTAGGAGAATAGAGCGTCATGAAGCATATCAATCAGCTAGCACAACAGCTACAAGTTTCAACTGAAATTGTGCGATATATTTGCCAATTATTGGATTTGGAAATTAGCGGTAATACAGTTAGCGAGCAGGTTGAATCTCAATTATCAAATTTAAAAACTGTTGCTGATAAAGAGAATATGTCTCTGGAAGAGGCTGCTCGGCATTTAATTGAGATGCGCGACCGCGAAACAGAATTAGGCGATGCTCCTTTAGGAGCCGCCTTCGGCTAACGCAAATTCAACAAGCGCGAATACATCAAGCAAAGATTTGGTGTAGATCCAGAACAAGCTTCTGGAGACAGTTTCGTGGGAATGCTTTACGGGGATACGGATAGAGGCATTCAGTTGGGGCAATTACGTCATCGAGTAGTTCTTGAATCTTCTACTCTTGCTTTGGAAGAATTTATATTTAGTGGAACTGGAGATAATTTAAATGAATTTGACCAAGCTCAGGAGCGGATTAACTCGCGCATCGATAATGATTTTTTCGGGAAAGTCAACTGGGGGGAGGAAGCACATCCCTTAGTGCTGAATACATCAACACGGCAGCAGAAACAGTTGAAGTCCTCGCAGCAGAAAATAAAGCAATCTCCGAAGAAATAGTCAATCAAATGCTACCTATTTGTTACCAGTTTCGGGATGAAAGTTTATTGCAAATGCGGAATAATGCAACGGTTGCAGTTGGTCTAAACTTTCTCAGTGTTTTAGCTGGAACGGTTATTGGAACTTGGGTAGCAATTCCTCCAACTCAAGAAAGGCGAGAAATTTCTAGCATTCAACCTATTCTGATTGGAGTAGGGATTGGCGAAGTAATTGGGTTAATTTTGGCACTAATTATAATTTGGAAGAGTAAGAACAATGAGCGCAGCATGTGATTTTTTGGTTAATACCGCAGGTGGTTTATTAATGAATTTAGGTGTTTCTGGAATGGTAGGTCAATTGATGGGAGTAGGAGCAAGCCTTGCCCTACATCCATTACTGCTCTTAACCGGAATAGTTGTTGGTGGTACAGGAATTGCAGTTGCCCGAGAGTTAAATAAACGCCCGCAATTAAGTTTAATTGTTGATAATACTTGAATAAGGAGTTCCAATGTTTACTCCCGTGCCCGTTCGAGATAAAAAGCCAACTCGAAAGAAGAAAAAGATAAGTATAGGTTTGTGGACGGCTTTTTCCACTGTTGGAGCTATTTCCGTAATCGGTGCAGTAGCTTTGATGGTTGGATGGAAGCAGCAAATACCAGGAAGGAATCAAATTTCTGCCGTACAGCAAGCCAAGACGCAAGTTTCTCAAATACGGGAGGTTTATTTAGAAAAATTGTCTCGCACTGATTACAACATTGACCATCTTTCCAGTTACTCTTCTATCGAAGGTACGCCAAATTTGAGCGGCTGGCGACAAATGGCAGCAGCGTTATGGGGTCAGCAACTCAAAAGTCAAATATCTGCTATGCAGAATGATGAAAATTCTGGTTTTTACCGTTTACATTATATGCCTGCATTAGAGATAGTTAAATTCAACTCCCTAGATGTTTTACTAGAAGCGGCTTCGGGTAATGATACCTTTTACTGGGGTTATCGCAAAACCGACGGAACGAAGGTAGAAGAAAAGATTCCGATAGGTGCGGCTGCTGTAATGATATTAGGGAAACTAGAAGCAATCGATTACGCGCAAAATCTGGAATCTCAACCCGTAGTGGATTTGAATCAGATGTTAGTTCAAATCCGTAATGCTCAAGAACCATATTCTCTTGCTCAAGCCCAGTTATTGCGTGCCCGTGGATATTCCGATCCAGTTGAACAATTAGCTCAAGTGGGGGAAATTCGCGAAAAAATCAAAAAACAACAGGAGGAACGGAAACTTTATTTACAAGAGATGAAAGAGACAGTCAGACCAGCAACTCCAAAGTCAGAAAACATAGAACCTTAAAATATCATCAAAATGAAGCTCTGAATAATGTTTGTAATCGAGAACCCCAAACCAAGGAGGCTGTAATATGTACGCTAAGTTTGCTGCTGCGATAGTTTGTATAGCTCTATGTTCGCTAAACGTTGTAGCGGCAGTTAAACGTACTCCTATCCGTACCACTCTTACTGGTTCAACCCGCACAACAATTGAGATGATGCCGTCCCCCAATTCATCCGTACACTGGATGAGTGCAATCATCTTTATAGCTGGCTTTGCTAGTTTCTTGGGTTGGGGAATTTCTGATTATAACCATGCAATTGAAGGTGATGAGATTATCGATGATTCGGTAAGTACAAATGCCCCCACAAACTCAAATAGTATTCAATTACCTCCACCTACTAACTCAAATGTAAATGATGTTTCCAACAATAACCTAATTCACTTTCCCTCTCGTTCCTTATCTAATCATGGTGATTTAGATGTAGCGAGCGAATCTGAAACATTGTCTCCACAAGAATTTTATTCTCAACTTCAGCAAGAGGATTTGTGGGAAGACGATGATTCTAATCCCAATAATACTGCTAATTAGGAGTTAAATATGTCCAGAAATCGTCGCAATCATGTTGATATTGACTATTCCGATGGTGGTGCAATTGTTCCTACCACACGCTTGCAGGGAATGTTGAACCAAGTCCAACAGCAAGGAGGTGTAGTAAATCAGCAGCCAGGAGTGCCAATGTCAGTTGATTCTCAACCTGTAGAAGTAAGGTACGTCAATTCACAAACAAGCTATAAACCAAAAGTCCCTCAAATTGAAATTCCTTATGTAGAAACCTGGAAAGCTCACAGATTGCATCCCCAGAATCAGGCGCGTTTTATTTGGTATCCAGCATATTTCCTTAGTGATTGCATCAAGTCTCCCATCGGTGTCGGTGCTGTTGGGTTGTGGTTGTTCGTAATGTTAGTTAATTTTTTACTCAATGGTAGCTATACCGGACCAGGTTATGCTTCCGGGAAGAAGATTGAAGTTGTACCAGAGGAAGTACCCTCATTTGCTATGCCTGTATTTCGGCAGTTGGAATAATGTTGGTTAGAATTTGCTTTGGGGTGACTTTATTGGTGTGGGTACTAGATATTCTCCAACCGGGATATCTCAAGTTTTATAACTTGGGTGATGTAACTAAAAAAATTAACTTCCCAATCTCAACTGCGGTTATTTCTCAACCCAAACCCACATCAACCAACTCGATTTGCAACAATCCTCTTAATAATTTTGAGAAGTTGCTAAGTTCTACCAATTCTAGTTGTCAAGATGCGAATCAAACTGGAAATTGAAAGTAACAACAGTGATGGTAGGGGTTTTTCTATCGATAGAAACTGGGGATATGCTTTTGCTACTTTGGCTTTGAGCATGGCGATAGCGAAGCGCTGCTGCAAGCAGAACGCACTTCCCCAAGTTTCAGAATGGGTGGAATCCCAACAACCAATTCGGTTACTCCAAAGATTAGCAAAAAACACAAACAAGCTTACCAATTCCAAAAACACAGCTTTTCCCACAGTAAAAGGTTCACCTATCACCAGCAGTTTTGGTTGGAGAATTCACCCCATTACTAGGGAACGTAAGTTTCACTCCGGTATTGATTTTGGTGCTTCCAAAGGTACTCCAATTTATGCATTTGAAGCAGGTTTAGTTGAGTTTGCTGCCTGGAAGGGTGGCTATGGAAAAGCTGTTATTATCAATCATGGTGCGGGTAAATCAACCCTATATGGTCATGCTAGCAAGCTTTCTGTAAAAAAAGGAGAACGAGTTGTAGCAGGACAAACAATCGGCAAGATAGGAAGCACGGGAATGTCCACAGGACCGCATTTACATTTCGAGGTGAGGCTAAATAATAAGCCAGTTAACCCGCGTCCCTATTTACAACAACGCGAAGTAAAATCTAATTATTCACCTCGAATGCAGGCTTTTTTGGCAACTATCCGCTGGGCTGAAACCGGCAGAAGTGGAAAAGAAAGTTATCGAAAGTTAGTTTTTAATGGCACTTTTGATAATTTTTCAACTCATCCGTTAATTAAACAATGTGCCCCAATTAATGGAAAGAGAATTTGCTCTACTGCAGAAGAAGGCTTATCAAATGCTCGACAAATCTTGGTGGGATTTACAGCCAAAGTTAAACCTGCCAGATTTTTCTCCCGCATCTCAAGATAGGATGGCGATTGAATATATTCGTCGTAACAGAGCTATCTCTGATGTTGAATCAGGAAATTTTGCTCAAGCTGCTTGTAAAGTTGGTAAAATTTGGGCTTCTTTTCCCTGTAATTCTTACAACCAAAATCCAAAAACTATAAGCGAATTAAGTCGCTATTACCGAAAGCAATTGTCTCGGAGGGTTGTTCGTTAATATGTCAAATTATACTAACACCGAAATTCATCAAGCTGTTACCGTTCTTAAATCACAGGGATTATCTAACCAAGATATTCTTGTAGAAGCAGAACAACTATTTGATTTCAAGCAGCAGTTGTATGTGGCAAATATTCTCCAAGAATCGGACTTTGGTAGTAAAATAATTCGCCCCGTTAAGAATTACAACCATGATTACTTATTTGAAATTATTTACCAAGCAGTAATTAGCGGTACCGATTATGTCCAAATAATTGATGTTTGCTCGGAAGAATTAAACTTGGAAGATTTAGCTTTCTCCAAGCTAGCATTAGAGTATATTTTAATCAATCGATACATCAGTAAATATGAAAGAGATGCTTTTATTCTGGAACTGTATAAGCTATATCAAGAAAGTAAATCCTATCAAGAGTTCGTTAAACTTGCTTCTTTCACAAAAAATATTTATCTCAAGCAATTGGTCTACAAAACAGC
>JBCBQE010000268.1:0-8045 GCA_039820385.1 Cyanobacteria bacterium J06635_10 | reverse complement strand
CTTCGGGGAATCCCAAATTCAGCATTACTATAAAGTCTTTCAAACTCTCTGACATAATGAGCAGCCACCGTAGGATTGAGAAGAAGGTTAAGCAGCAGGAAGTTGAATGTGGGGAAATTAAATCTCCTTCGACGTTTGTTGAAAAAGGAATTGTTGATATTAATACAGCGACGGTTGAGGAATTGGTAAAGCTTCCTGGGGTGGGGAAGAAGTTAGCACAGAGAATTGTTATAGCGCGTGGGGAGAAGCGTTTTGATTCTTTGGAGGATTTGGAGAGGGTTAAGGGGATTGGGAGGAAGATGTTGATTAAGTTGGAGGGGAGGGTTAGTTTTTAAACGCGGAGGAGCGCTGAGGGAAGCGCTGAGGTTCGCAAAGACATTTATTATTGTAGGGTGTGTGACGCTTAAATACGATTTTTTGCCAGGTTAAAATATTTCTTCCTAGCGTCACGCACCAAGCAGTTTGACCATAATTACAACTACAAGAGTTTTTCGTATAGTACTGCATTACTAGTTATGCAAAATGGTGTAAATCCTAATTTATTTAAATTCTGCGATCGCAAAATTCTCTCTAGAGACGCGATACCCTTGTGTATCTACAACAGTTTAGGTTATCCAACACATTAGTTTCATACATTAAATCAACAATACCTATCATTCATATTGCAGCTGAATCAAAAACTTGTTGAGCGGTTATATTTAATTGGGGAAAGGTGGGAGAAATGATGCGATTATCTCCTGTAAAAGCATTCATTTGATATTCACCATCGATTAATTCGCATACAAAAATAGTTGGTTGTTTTGGGTTACCAATAAATTTACGTCCACCCAATCCAGCATAATCAGCAATCCAATATTCGGGAATTCCCATTTCTTCATAGTCTCCAAACTTATTGTAGTAGTCGTCGCGCCAATTTGAACTAACTACTTCAATTACTAATGGAATCGATTCGGGTTGAGTAACTGTGGATGATTTTTTCCACAAAGGTTCGTTGGTAAGATTATCAAAGTTTAATAGTAATAAGTCTGGTAAGTAAGCTGATTGAGCAGATGGTGTTTTAACGTAGCCAGTTTTAGGAATTCCGTATGGTAAATTGAGACGGTCAAACTCTACAGTTAGTTTACGGGATAAAAAGGCAATAACTTTTTCATGTTCTCCGGTTGGTGGAGGCATTTCTATTATTGCTCCTTTGTGTAATTCGTAGCGTTTGTTGTCATTTGGAAGCCATTGGATAAATTCCTCAAAGGTTAGGAGTTTGGGTATGGTTTGAGTCATTTGAGTTATCAGTTATCAGTCATGGTTAGTCTCATTTTTTTTGGTATATCTGGGCTAGATAAGTATTTTTAAAGTAAACTCAAGAAGCGAAAAATCGACAGAATGTAGATTATTCTGCCGATTAAGCGTGATTATCCAAAGTAAAATGATTTAAGAATTTTCACCATTATTCCTTGTTAATTGTAAAAGTATTGCTTCTAAGCTTTGCAGTGCAGCGTTAGTAGTTTTTGATGTTCTTCAAAGTTACGCTGGTGTCGCTCAAAATTTTGTTTTAATTCTGTGGTAAGTAGTTCTTGTCGTTCCTGACTTTCCCCTAGCTCTGGAATTATCTCGTTTAATACCGCATTCCTTGCTGTAATACTGCTGATATCATCAGTTAGTTGATTGACAACATCAGTTAACTGTACTATTTGTTCACCACTTATTTCTTGACGTTGTGCTAAATTGCCTAGCTGTTGCTGTGTAGTTAGTTGACTTTGAGCTATTTGGGTTAGTATTCCACCAATATCGTCGTTCCTGGCATTAGTCATGTTGCACCTTTATCTTTTAAGGATGAAGTTTTTTTATGCTCAGTTCTAGCTTGCAAAGCTTCTTCAATAAGAATTGCCGCCATCTGACTTTTAGTCCTTTTCTCCTCTTGGGCTAAAGATAAAAGCCCGGTATATACATTGTCCGGGAGAATTGCATTCAACCGTTGACTCATCAACATATCTCATACTCTATCAATACATGATAAGGGTTAAACGTTTACAAATAAGATGACATCTCTTGTCATATGATGATATGTCCTGTCAACTTAGTTGTCAATATGTGATATACCATGACAACGTATATCATTAGATTTTTAATGTTATAGCCGTCTTTGTAGCGTGTCCGATAGAACATAGGAAGCAAAGCAATCGCAAAGTGCTGCGATCGCTTTATGAGTTTCGCAATAACAATTATTTGTATCCTTGAATTTTTAACCGTACCAATTGACGAATATCATCCCAATCTTGCTCGGTTAATGGTGTTGGAATTCCAGAATTTAGTCCTTTTAGCAATAAAATCTCTACACGTTCCTTGGTTTTACGTTTTTGGTTTTGACTCATGTCCCGAAAACCCCGCGATGTTAAATCCGGATACTGCGATCGCATTACCACTCGCTGCAATAATCGTAATTTACCGCTTTGGAATCAATTCCAAGGCTAATAAATAAAGTCTGATAAATCAGACTGGGAAAGGGTTTCAGTGCGTTTTAACGCACTTTGTATATGAGCCTTGAAATAAATTTCAAGGTGGGAAATCGGATTTAACGAGATTGGTGCAAAATTTCAGTTTTTGATTCTTTGGAAGATTTGCACAGAGTTAAGGGTGTTGGGAAGAAGATGTTAGTGAAGTTGGAGGGAAGGGTTAGTTTTTGAAAAATATTCACAAGTTGCAACGCGAAAAAATAAGGTTGTTGCTAATTGATAGGCTGGCAGGTTGTATTGCTGTTGTCTGTACTTTCGACGCAGTCGTTCTATTTCCGCCTTGAGTGATCTGAATCGTTCATTTCTACTTATTCCCCCGTTTTCTTCCGAATTTAAAATTTTCTCGTCGCGAAGGTTCCAATTCTCATAATATCGATTTTTCAATGCTATCGACAAAGGTAGTCCTCCTTTTATTTGATTATAGTTAACGTCTGTGATGCTCTTTACCAAATCCGAGAAACTTCTAGAGCCTTCACCAGAGCCAGCATTATCGTACCACCCTACTTCCCTAGCGAAACGCAAATAATTATCGTCATCCGAGCGATTCCAATCTGATTGTTCAACACCAAGTCTATTTCCTGTCTCAACCCAAATTTGCTTTTGCACGCTAAAACCAAAATCTCCTTTTGAGTTTTGTATCCATAGCCGATTTATTCTTTGCAAATCGGGACAGGAAAATGCATAAATTTCTGAGATATTGAGATATGCTTGTTCTTCTCTATCAGCAATAAAAAGCATAAGTGTATCAGTTTTAATATCGGCTGCTATCCAATTTTTTACTGACAACAAGTTTTGTAGTTCAGCATAAAAGTGTTCTTTGAGAGAAATCCACACCTCTTGATCGCGATTCAGCTGTAAATTAAGTAATCCTCGATGAACTGATTCAATATCTTGAGGTGTCAAAATTTGATTATTTTCAAAGGGGTTTGTTTGTTTAGAATGATTTTTCAGTATACGAAATGCTTCTTGATAAGCATTTATTGCTTGTTGTTTCGATTTATTAGCGAGTAAATTCCCTTGATTACCTTTCACCAATACTTTGATTTGTAATCCTTCAGTAGAGATAATTTTATTTCCTTTGTTATTTAAATATTTAAGACTTTCAGCAATCTTTTTTTCGGCTTCTTTTGTTTTTTTTAGATTTTGATAGGCTTGCGACATCGAAGCCAATAACATGGCTTGTTTTAGGTTATGGTCTTTAACTCTAAAGGATAAACCAGCTTGTCTTAAAGCCTCATCTGATTCTGCTGTAAGATTTTTATTGCGTAGCTCTCCGGCTAGTTCAGATAGTGCTTGGACAGTTTCAACATCTTTCTTGACAATTTCAATACCTTCCTTTACCGAAGCAAGCTGATTTTGTAAATTTTGTGCTTCTTGCTTTGCTTTTTCAGCTTTACGTTGTTCAGCTTCAGCTTTTTCCGTTGCTTTTATAGCTTCTTGATTTGCCTTATCAGTACTTTGCTCTGCTTTTTCTGCTTCTTCTCTTGCTTCTGTAGCTTTTTGATTAGCTAATTTAGCCTTGTTTTCTGCTTGTTTGGCTTTACTTTTTTCAGCTTTCGCTTTTTCTGTTGCTGTTTGTGCTTGTTGTTTAATATCTTCAAACTTTTTTTCTATTTGTTCAGCTTT
The DNA here is from genome assembly GCA_039820385.1 of Cyanobacteria bacterium J06635_10. Taxonomy (GTDB): domain Bacteria; phylum Cyanobacteriota; class Cyanobacteriia; order Cyanobacteriales; family Nostocaceae; genus Rivularia. The sequence goes on along the minus strand of JBCBQE010000268.1, from coordinate 3,912 downwards.
TTTATCAGCACTTTCAACCTTTTGATTTGCTGCAATGACTAGTTGTTTAGCATCCTTAGCCTTTTCCTGTGATTGTAATGCTTTATTTCCTTCTATTACTCCAAATACCCCTAAACTCACTGCACCCAACAAAGCCGCAACTAAAATAAAAGTCCCATTCCGAATCCGTCGTTTAGCTTTCTTATTCGCTTCACTCAATACCAAATTTCTCTTTTCCGTAGCTTCCTTATCCTTCCTCTCTCTTTCTAATTCTGCTTGTTGATTTCTAAGAGCTATTTCCTTCTCTCTACTAGCTGCTAAAAACTGTTTATCCTCAAAACTTAAATTCTTTCTCTTTGCCCATCTTTCCGCACCTGTTAAAGCCTTTCCTCGCAAAAGTCGAGATTCATCACTATATCCAGAAGCAACCCAAAATCGAAAAGCTTCGGAATATGGACGCAAATTCTTTAATTGAACTTCAACCCAATTTTTATTAAAAACCCGTTGATAAACTCGATTATAAACCCTTAACTTACCTTCTCTTTGAACAACTAAACCAGATAATCTTAATTCACTTGATTCAAGATTTTTCTTTGCAGCGACTTCTCCCCTTTGTTGAATCTGCTGGTACAATTCCAACAAATATCCCGCTCGCTGCTCCGACGAAAGAATTCTATCCCTAATAGTTCGTAAATGTTCTGGATCGTCCTGAGATTCCCAATTTTCAATAATCCTTGATTTTACAACTTCTTTAACAGAAAGGCAATTATCTTTCTCCGACTCCTCTACCATAAACTTACACAGCTTTTGAGTCAGAAATGGTTGTCCTCCCGTCCAATCGAGAATTTCCTTCATTATTATTTGAGAGCGATCGCACTTTCCTCGCAACCCCTCAATTAACGGTTCAACTTCATCAAACTTAAAACCATGTAATTCTATTGCTTCCCCAATATTAAAAGGAGTTTGGGTTTTATTCTGAATCAAGTCACCAGGAGTCGCTACCCCCAGCAAAGCAAAGGTTAATCGTTGAAAAATCGGATTATCCACCCGTTGATTCTGAAAAAACCGAATTAACCCAAAAAAATCATCAGCGGAAAACTCTTGACTCAACACCTTGTCAATTTCATCCACGAAAATCACTATCGGTTGCTCAATCTTCGCTAATAAAACCTTTTCAATAAATAAACTCAAACATTGTACTGGTGAAAGAACAGTTTGATGCTTCTGCCACCATTCCTGCCAATCAAAATCAAATTTATCTTCTAATTGACAGCTTTCCGATAAATTGTAAACAATTCCCCCATACCACTGTTGTTGACTTACCTTACCAATTCCCGTCAAATCAATTGCAGCACAGATAGTTCCTTCTTTTTGTAAACGCTGCATAGTCTGTACTCGCAAACTAGATTTACCCATCTGCCGCGAATTTAAGACATAACAAAACTTTCCAGCTTGCAACTTTTGATAAAACACCTCATCCGCTTGTCGCTTTACATAACTGGGAGCATCAACCGGGAGACTTGCTCCTACCTGATAGAAATTGGAAGTGCTGGCTATCATAATTAACGGTTGCTTACATCATCATTTTTTCTGCGACTCGCCGTCAGGCTAAAGCCTGCGGCTATAGAAGCAAAATCCGCCTCCGCGGATTAGATAACAATAAATTTTTCAGCCTGCGGAGGCAGGCTTTGTATATGTAGCCGCACCCTTCCAGGGTGACGGCTGGTTTGACACAAGATTTACAACACCCGACGAAAATAATCGCGATATAGCTGACACCTTGGTGTTACATGATTATTCTCACGAATCACCAATCCTAAACTGTGTAATTTATAAATTTCCATCGAATCTAATTCCACCCCCACAGTTGAGTTAACTACTCGTTGCAAAGCTTTTACTAAATCCGGTGCTGTACGTAATATATCTAATAAATAGCGCAAGTGATTGCGATAAATTCCAGCTTCTGTCGTCGCTGACTCTAATAAATCTTCAAAAGTTGTCTTTCCTGCTGCAATATCATACATTGCCAACCTTAATAAGTAAGGATGTCCCCCCACCATCCTGATTAACTCTCCCAACAAACTATTTTGGGGATTAATATTATGTCTCGTCGCTAAATCTTCTACCTGCTCTCGATCAAATTCTTCTAATTCCACCGGTACACCAGCATTAAAAGGTGATTGATGGTAATCCAAGGGAATATAAACTTCTGTCGAATGAGCCAATACCAACCGCAATCGCTTCCAAACTTCAGAAATCTTCCCTTTTTCATGCCAAGAGCGCAACATCCCCAAGAAATCTTCTACCACCTCGTTATAAGGAAACAATCTATCAACTTCATCTAACACCAGTACTAAAGGAACCTCAATTTGTTTTAATATATACTTTTTAAAATAAGCAGTACAGTTGTCATTACTCCCCAAAAATGCTGTATTCCAAGCATTCTCTACTTGATTATCAAGCTCAAGCTCCAAGGAAACTTTACTACACAACCATCTGAGGAAATTATCCAGATTTGTAATTACTTCCTTATTTACAGCACCCAAATCTAAATACACCCCTTGGTAATTCAACTTTTCTCCTTGAGCAACAATGCGTCTCGCTAAAGAAGTCTTACCCATTAACTTTGGTGCTTTGATCCGAATTAAGGCAGCAGGTTTTTCTAAAGTTTGGTAGCAAAGAGACTCAACCCCATTTCGTTCTAAATAAAAAGGAGAATCAAGCGGTACAGCACCATCGGGATATTCCAATGACTCCATAAAAGTACTATTAATTATAGATTTTTGATTTTGCGATAAGCCCTTCGGGCATGCGCGAAGCGATCGCCATTTGGACGGTAGCGGAGCTAATCGCATTTCTAAAGGTTTTTTTTTACATCTAAGATAATTCCATCTTTAGCTCGCATATAAAGTACTGGTGTCGCAAAATCCCGCTTATCAAGTCCAACTTCCATGGAAATAGCATTTCGTGTCGTTTGAATCGCTTCATCAACCGGAAACCCTAGCGCTAGAGTTCGATAAAACTCGTCTGCGAAAAGCTTAGCAGTATTATCGAAAATAGAATATTGCATCGCTACAACTGCCGGAATTCCCCGACGGACTAAATTCGGTGCTGTACCTGCAAAGCCTTGATTTGAAGAGACTTTTGCTCCTTGACAGGAATTTAGAATAACTAACCCCAATTTATTGTTACCTAAAAAGAAGTTGGCGAAATTTTCATCATCCATATATTTAGCTTTACCATCTTCATCTACAAGGATGATATAGCCTTGATTATTCTCAAAAACACCATGGCCGATAAAGTGAAACACATCATAATGCTTTTCGCGAAGCTTCTGCTGAATATTACGTCTAGTAGCTGCTTGCAATACATCTAACTCTATTTCACCAGCTTCTATATATTTCCCTAGCGCTTCGCGAATTAATTTTTCTTCCCCAGCAACGTCCAATGTCGCCAAATCACTCGGAGTTGAGATAACTAATAGAACTTTAAGCGGTAAACTCGCAGCTTTAATATCCCGCTTTAGTAAAGGAACATCAATATAACGAGAGAGAACTGTTTCGGTGTTGTTTCCTAAAAAGGTATTGGTATCTTCGTCGTAGAGAAACTCCCAAGGAAGAGCCGCTAATTCCGGAGATTCAAATACTAAGCGCAAACGGACACTTTCTTGATTCCCTTGTGCGGCTGCTACTGTAGCGTGGAATCGAGCATTAATCTTCGAGGGAAATATTGCTCGGTAAAGTTGACTCCCTAAAGCTTTGAGCAATTCGCTATTTGTTTTTCCAGAATCAATTAATTCTAATGTCAGTTTAATTTGGTTCTTTTCCCAGTGCAATTCACCCGAAATATCCCCTTGTTCTGAGTCAGCCCGAATATTGTTATTTTTATCGACTAATATTTGAAAATCTTGGTAATTCATCGCGATTCGTTTTC
>JBCBQE010000267.1:0-8045 GCA_039820385.1 Cyanobacteria bacterium J06635_10 | reverse complement strand
CTATAAACTTAAAACAAAAAAACGGTAGAGAAATAAAATTCCCTACCGTTTTAAATTCTCAAAATTCTAAATAATTACGATCTAAAACTCAACAATTACCCTTCAACAGCTTGAGGCAAAATATCATCTTGACCGCTGTCTTCTGTCTTTTCGGCGTTAACAAGAATATTTCCGCCTTCATCAACATCAACTACAGCTGTATCGCCTTCGCCAATGCGTCCAGAAAGAATCTCTTCAGCAAGACTATCTTCCAGCAAGCGCATAATTGCCCTACGTAAAGGTCTTGCACCGTAACTCGGATTATAACCTTCTTGTAGCAAACGCTCTTTGAAACGATCGCTCACTTCTAATTTGATACCTTTTTCAGTGAGTCGTCCGAATACTTCCTTGAGCATGATATCGGCAATTAGCATTACTTCTTGCCTGTTCAACTGACGGAAGACGATAATTTCGTCCAAACGGTTGAGGAATTCAGGACGGAAATATTGCTTAAGCTCTTCATTAACCAAAGACTTAATGCGGTTGTACTGAGACTCGCTAGCATCTTCGGCAAACTCGAAACCGATACCGCCGCCACCTTTTTCAATCACCTTAGAACCAATATTAGAAGTTAATATCAGTAAGGTGTTTTTGAAATCAACAGTACGTCCCTTAGCATCAGTTAATCTACCGTCTTCAAGAATTTGAAGCAGCATATTGAATACATCGGGATGCGCTTTCTCGATTTCATCGAAAAGCACTACTGTATAAGGTCTGCGCCTTACAGCTTCAGTTAACTGACCGCCTTCGTTGTATCCGACATAACCGGGAGGCGAACCAATCAGCTTGCTGACAGTGTGACGCTCCATGAATTCGGACATATCGAGACGAATCATTGCCTCTTCCGAACCGAAGAAGTAAGAAGCCAAAGACTTAGCTAATTCAGTTTTACCTACACCTGTAGGACCGGAGAAGACAAAACTAGCAATCGGCCGGTTGGGATTTTTCAAACCAACGCGAGCGCGACGAATTGCTCTCGATACTGCTTTTACAGCGTCTTCTTGACCAATTAAACGCTGGTGTAAAGTATCTTCCATATGTAACAACTTCTCGGATTCGGATTCGGTGAGTTTGTTCACCGGAACGCCAGTCCAAGAAGCTACAATGTGAGCAATATCTTCCTCAGTAACTACAGGTTCTTCACCATCAGTTCGAGTTGCACCAGCCTTACTTTGAGCAATAGCGCGAATTTCAGCTTTGATCTCCATTTCGCGATCGCGTAGTTCGCCAGCTTTGTCAAAGTCTTGGGAACGCACTGCATCATCTTTCTCTTTAAGAAGTTTCCGCAGTTCTTTGTCTAACTCCTTAGCTGCGGGAGGCAGTTGGGAGTTAATCAAACGAACCCGGCTTCCAGCTTCATCAATTAAATCAATTGCTTTATCTGGTAAGTAACGGTCGCTAATATAACGGTCGGATAATTTAGCCGCCGCTAGCACCGCTTCATCAGAAATTTTCAATTTATGATGTTGTTCGTAACGGTCGCGTAAACCGCGTAAAATTTCAATAGTTTCATCTACTGAAGGTTCACCCACCATAACTGGTTGGAAACGACGCTCAAGGGCTGCATCTCGCTCAATGTGCTTGCGATATTCATCTAGCGTTGTTGCGCCGATACACTGCAATTCACCACGAGCTAAAGCTGGCTTGAGAATGTTGGCTGCATCAATTGCGCCTTCGGCCGCACCAGCACCAATTAAGGTGTGTACTTCATCAATTACTAAAATTACATTTCCCGCCTGACGGATTTCATCCATAATTTTTTTCAGGCGTTCTTCAAATTCACCTCGATATTTTGTTCCTGCAACAAGCAAGCCAATATCAAGAGTTACTACACGTTTTTCTTCTAAGATGTCAGGTACATCTTTGTTTCCAATACGCTGAGCCAATCCTTCAGCAATAGCTGTTTTACCAACACCCGGTTCCCCAATTAATACGGGGTTGTTTTTGGTTCTACGACCCAAAATTTGGATTACTCGCTCAATTTCCTTGGCACGTCCGACCACGGGATCGAGCTTGCCATCCAATGCCATTTGGGTCAAATTGGAACCAAACTCATCCAGAGTAGGAGTTTTATTGCGTCCAGATTGACCAGTAGAAGTAACTTCAGCGGTTTCACCAAGCATACGGATAACTTGGGTTCTAACCTTAGATAGGTCTACACCGAGGTTTTCGAGAACTCTAGCTGCTACACCTTCACCTTCTCGGATTAAGCCTAACAGTAGATGCTCAGTACCAATATAGTTGTGACCTAATTGGCGAGCTTCTTCCAAAGATAGTTCTAGAACTCGTTTTGCTCGTGGTGTAAATGGAATTTCCACCGCTACAAAACCCGAGCCTCGACCTATGATTTTTTCGACCTCGATTCTGGCATCCTTAAGGTTAACGCCCATAGATTTGAGCACCTTAGCCGCCACGCCAGTACCCTCGCCAATCAGACCTAAGAGGATCTGTTCGGTACCAACAAAATTATGCCCAAGACGGCGAGCCTCTTCTTGAGCAAGCATTATTACTTTGATGGCTTTTTCTGTGAAGCGTTCAAACATAAGGCATTATTCCCATCGCCTGCGTCGTGCCGGTACGCTGATTTTAGCACAGGGAAATCCAATGGGTATGTGTAGAAACTTGTTACACACCCAAATGCTTGAAACCCATTTGACAGGTTAGAGTTACATGCGGATTTATTACTTTTTTGTAGTCAGTATACTGAGGAGGTAAATTAAGTGCGCTATTTAACTTGACTACAACCGATCGCACTCAATTTTGAGCAATTTGCAGAGTACTTAGCCAACCATCACTAATATCAAATTAATTTATTTTTGTCAAGACGATTTTTAACTTTATAAAAATGATTTATTATTAAACTAAATTTAATTAAATTTACTCTAATTTATGAGCTATAACAATTGCTCGACATATTATGAGTCAAAGTATACAAAAATACGGACATTGATAGTGGAATAGGTAATGAGTAATAGGTAAATAGTTACGAAAATAAATTAATAACTCCGTCTTCTCTTACCTCTTAACTTCTAACTAGCTGCCAACAATATTTACTCAAACCTTCGCAAACAAAGTTATACCACTTGGCTTTGATTTCGAGAAATTCTGGCTGATGTATCCCGGACAGCCAAAGAATTAAAGCGTCTTCACCATTATCTTGGTAATAACGCCGCCGTCTCCCTGCGATCTTAAAACCAAATTTTTCGTATAAAGATATTGCCGCTTGATTGGAAACCCGTACTTCCAGAGTTGCTCGTTCCAAGCCGCGATCGCGAGCAGTGTTGATGAGAGAGTAGAGTAAAGCTGCACCCATTCCTTGGCGATGATATTGAGGGTTTACTGCCAAAATTGTAATATGGGCTTCCTCTAAAATTGACCAAAAACAACCCATTCCCAGGAGTTTTTCGCCGGTTTTGGGGGAAAGTATGCCCTGGATATCGCAGTTTGGACTATCCATTTCCCTTTCGTAAGCCACTTTAGACCATAACCCCCCAAAACAAACTTCATCTAATTCAAGAATTGCAGATAAATGCCCTTTTGATAAAGATTGGATTTTTAGCTCAAATAGATTCACATTTATTGGTTATGTTGCATAGCCTTTGTACACTGGGAAACGGGGGATAAATGTCGCCCTGTTAACAAACAAAAACAATTTATATCGTTATGGTATCGACTCATCCTGCTGGAGTTCAAATCAATGGTAGTAATTATATACTATCTAATGGCAATCGAAAAGAAAGTGTTTCGCCCAATCAACAGCTTCTACCTTTGACTGCTAAGGTTAACAATCGGGACAATTTAGAAATAGGGGGTTGCGATGTAACTACCCTAGTAAAGCAGTTTGGTTCTCCACTATATATTTTAGATGAAGAAAGCTTGCGGACAGCTTGTCGTCAGTACCGCGATAGTTTTAAGCAATACTATAAAGGTGAATCCCAAGTATTGTACGCTTCTAAAGCATGGAATTGCCTGGCTGTGTGCGCGATTGTTGCATCCGAAGGTTTGGGAATAGATGTAGCTTCTGGTGGCGAATTATATACAGCCGTTACTGCTGGCGCTGATGCAAATAAAATTTATCTCCATAGCAATAATAAATCTCGTCACGAGTTGATTTTTGCTCAAGAATCCGGTTGTACTATTGTGGTAGATAACTGGTATGAGTTGAATACTTTAGTAGAACTTGGTCATGAAAATGGTTCTTCAAGCTCTGCCCCAATACGGATAATGTTGCGTCTGACTCCCGGTATTGATTGTCATACCCACGATTACATCCGCACGGGACAGTTAGATAGTAAATTTGGTTTCGATCCCAATGCTCTTGACGATTTATTTGCGTTCGTCAGCAAAAAACAATCTTTTCTCAATTGTGTTGGTTTGCACGCTCATATTGGCTCGCAAATCTTTGAGCGCCAACCCCATCAAGATTTAGCTGCTCTTATGGTAGAGTGGTTGCGAAAAGCAGCAACTTATGGTATTGAGATTAGCGAATTAAATGTTGGTGGCGGTTTGGGAATAAGATATGTAGAATCAGATGACCCACCGAGCATAGAAGAGTGGGTAAAACCAATTTGCGAGGTAATTGAGGGAGCCTGCCACAGTGCGAATCTTCCCTTACCAAAATTGTTATGCGAACCGGGACGTTCTTTAATAGGTACGACCTGCGTTACGGCATATAATATTGGTTCATCCAAAGAAATTCCCGGAATACGTAAATATATCGCTGTAGACGGTGGAATGTCAGATAATCCGCGTCCAATTACTTACCAGTCAATCTATCGGGCAGTGGTCGCAAATAAAATGTCCGCGCCATTTACCGAAAAAGTCACAATTGCTGGTAAACATTGTGAATCGGGAGATATTCTAATTAAAGATGCCCAACTTCCAACAACAGAACCGGGAGATATTCTCGTAGTGATGGGAACGGGTGCATATAATTACAGTATGTCATCCAATTACAACCGTTTGCCTCGACCGGCAGCAGTTTTAGTTGCTGATGGAGAAGCAAGTTTAATAATGCAACGGGAGTCATATCAAGACTTGATTCGTCAAGATTGCTTACCAGAAAGGCTCAAAAAAACCAACAATAGAAAATGATAACGGCAGTGCCAGATTTAGAAGCATGAAGGCTGACAAAAATCAATTCTTTTATGCTCCGTAGTTCATGTTACCCTTTGGGAAGATGCCCTCTGGGCTAATTATAAGGAGTCATAAGGTTCCGCTACTCTCAGGTTTCAGCCTCGAGATGTTAAAAGAAGAAAGATATTTACCTCCCGTCAAGTTCTTTACTTTTCGTTTCCTCCTTTATGCTGTTGTTGCTAGCATCAAATGATATTTGATTGGGTCGAGTCAATGAAGATTTTCGGGTTCAAGCTTAAGGTAAAAGAGCAGCAATTACGCTGTATCGAAGAAATTATGAGGACAAGTCAATTCGTCCGAAATAAGTGCCTTAGAAACTGGATGGACAATAAGAAGGTTAATAAATACGACCATTACAAATATACAGCGGTGCTTACTGCTAAATATCCATTTGCTAACGAACTCAATTCAATGACTCGTCAATTATCGGCAGAAGCTGCTTGGAGTGCAATTAGTAGGTTTTATGTGAAGTCTGCCGAACGGAGGATTCTGTGGGGCAGACTTTGTATATCCTCCCTGGAGGAGAGACTTCGCGACAACTCTGAAAAAAATATACCTGTTCGAGCCGGATTTCCAAGGTTCAAGACGCCTTCGCAATCTCTGTTGAGTATCTTTACTCGTGCTGCCTTTGCTTCCTGCTATGCTGGGGATCTCTGAGCATTTCTGAGGGGAAAGGCACTATAACTTGTGTTAGTACCGCAATTGAGCAGATTAAGCGTATCTGTCTGGTACGTCGTCCTGACGGATATCATTCACAATTTGTGGTTGCTGTAAATATAAAAGTTGAAAGCGAACGTTCCTTGATAGATTGAATTATTTCATTGCTGATAAAACAGCAATGTAAAACATTCTCCAAAGTTTTACCGCGAGTCTGAAAGACATTTAAACCATGTTAATCGTAAGAAATCCAAGAAGTACATTAAAACGAAGAGAAAGGTACACAACATCCACTTGACGGGTACCCAGGAGAATTTTTTTCTCCAAAAAAATTCTCTAGGGAGCCCTTGACTAGAAAGCCGGTATGTTCCAAAACACTTAAGAGTAAGTAGGCAGGGAACGTTTATTGCATCAAGAGTGACAGATTTCACCATCTAACATCGGCCTTCCTTGGTGGCTTACCTTGACTCTAAGCGTCTTCCCGAAAGGTAGCATGGGTATGTAACCGACATCTAGCGCGGGTAATAAGCTATGCTGGCAGATCTAACTTCCTTCTTACGGTGAGTAGTTTGGTTTAAAATACGACAAGATAACGGTTACTGTTCCGACTCAAAACACAAGCCAGAATTACTCAAATTGTGGCCAATCAGGTGGGGAGAGCCCTATCCACTAGGACTCGTATTTCTCCTTTTGTGGATTTATCGAAGATAGGGACTTCAAAGCCTGTGTAAATATCCTGAAAAACTGACTTCTTATGGTCTATCCCTACTGTCTAACGGCTAGTCAGTTAACCAAGAATCTGTTGCCTTATAGGCGGCAGAATGTGAAATCCGAACATATTAGCGCGTAATCCAGATGTCATGGGGAATTTATGGAAACAATGGCTGGCAAACCTGGGATGGTCGCAGTCTTTGTTAAAGACTCTGGATATCATGTTAGTGCTGGGGCTAACTTATATGATGCTAGTAATTATCAGCGAACGCCGTACGCTATGGATGGTGCGGGGATTTATAATGTTGATGCTAGCTTCAGCTGTAAGTGGTTTTTTGCAGTTCCAATTGTTAAATTTTGTCTTGCAGAGCTTGGTATATGGTTGTGCTGTAGCAATGGCGATCGCTCTTCAGTCGGAGTTTCGCCGCTTTTTAGAACAATTAGGGCGTGGTGAATTTCGGCAGTTGTTCCAAACTTCGAGTTTGGCGGTGCCGAAATCCTATAGTGTAATCGATGAAATTGTTGATGCAGTTAAAGAACTCTCAAAAAACCGGATTGGGGCTTTACTGATTATAGAAACCACTGGTCCAATTGACGAACGGGATTTTTCTGTACCGGGAGTAAAGCTGAATGCTGAAGTTTCCAAGGAACTACTGCAAACAATTTTTCAACCAAAAACTCTTTTGCATGATGGTGCAACACTAATACGTGGTTCTCGGATTGTATCATCGGGTATAATTTTACCGCTTTCGGGACGCACTGCTTCCCGCCAGTTAGGAACCCGCCACCGAGCGGCGATGGGAATTACTGAGCGTGTCGAAAATTGTATTTGTGTCGTTGTATCAGAAGAAACAGGTTCTATTTCTTTAGCAGAAAGAGGAACTCTAAATAGACCGTTAACAATCACGAAGCTGAGAGATTCCTTGGAGGCTCGATTTTCTCCTACTGTGGATCGTGAAGCTGTAGCCCCCCATTTATTGAGTTGGGGTCGTCGAATTCGTGGTAAGTCTTTAGCATTCATTTCACGTTTACTCCGCTTACCATCGACCGCTTCTCGGGATAAAAAGTGACAGTACAATCAACAAAACTAGAATATTTGCCTGCGCGATTTTAAAAAAACTACTACCCAAGTACATTGCGGTAATTATGGATGCCATAGATGGGGTTTGCCTGGAATTATGGGGCACAAGCGGGGAGTGGATATTTTTGAAGACTTGCTCTATTTTTGTAAAGATTGGAGGATAGAATTACGAAGGCGTTATCCGCCGGCTCAGCCTAGAGTTCGGCTGTTTGGGAAAGTTGAAAATTAGTTAGCACTCAAGGGTTCCCATTAAAATTTTTTCTTCTAAAAAATTTTAACTAAAACATATGGGTTTAATTCCCCACCGTCAACTCGCTTCGCTCGAAGGAAGCCCGAAGGGCTTGGTCACACGGTGGACGAATTGAGTTGGGGTCGCTCATCCCCATCTCAATTCCAACCAACTTCGGCTCTTCCAACTTCG
>JBCBQE010000266.1:0-8070 GCA_039820385.1 Cyanobacteria bacterium J06635_10 | reverse complement strand
GTATTATTTGTTGGATGGCGCTGATGAATCCTTTTGTTAAATTCTCTCAAAACGATTTTGATGGAGGAGATCCTACTCGCGTTATTGATAGAGTTAGCCTCAAGGAATTGTTGAAAAATTGTGCCTTGGCTAGTCTTGGAGATGAAAGTGCGATCGCGTTTTTCAGAAATTCAGATAATAAAGCTTATTGCTCTGAATTTGTTTATATCAGCCTCAATACTCCCATTTATCCCTTCAATCTCACAGGTTTAAGTTTAATTTTGGATGGAGACGAAGTTAAAGCCAGAGAAATTCTGGCAATTCAAGAAAAACAGAATCGCAGACAAGAAAATATTCTTAGCGATCGCAGCAGAAATCCAGAATTTGAAGCTTTTAATATTCAAATGCCAATTGTACCTTCAGATTTACCACCTTTGGACGTACTCATGGCAAACAATGGAATCAATATAGATTCTAACAGCATTCCTTTTCCACCTTTTACACTTTCCCAAGTATTGCGTCGCGCTTTCCGCACCTTGTTACCGCGTCACAAAGATGTCAATAACCCCAAAATTATTCAAGCACAAGTACAGCTTTTTGGATATTTACAACCCCTAATTTTAAAACAATTAGGCCTCGATAATCCTGATGATGGAGGATTCTCTCAAGAGGAAACCGCAGAAAGAAATGAGAAAATAAAAGCAGCAGAGGAATTTATTGCCTTTATACAATCGCAACTGCAACAAAATTATAACAACTACGCCGAGCTTGATTTTATAGTTGATAAAATTATGCAACAAGCGGATGAATTAGTCGGTGCGAGTGGTACTACATATTTTGTTCCACCGCGTATTTATGTAGACTTAGGACAAAATGATGATGATGCTAATTTACCCCAAGGGTGGGGATTTAAATTAAATACTTTAGGGGCTTTAATTTATCGAGGTGTGATGAAAGATATTGCATTAACTCCTCAACCACCTACTCCCGAGCCACCTCAAGAAAATCATCCTCCGCGTCGAAAATCATGAGTAAGGGGTAAGAATATCAAATCCGTTGGCATCGGTATTATATATTTTCAACCCAGAGAGACGCTGAGATGCACCCAGAGGCACGCTGAGTTTTTTTGTTATTTTTTTATAAAATCAAAGCAACCGGAAAAGATATAAGGAGTAAGGAGTAAGGAGTAACGTGAGACTTCCCGTCGAGAATGCTAAAAAGCTTATTTCTACTCACTACTCACTACTCCCTTGGAATAACGATAATTATTCTCACTCACCTAACTAACTACGACGGAAAAAAATCTAAAATTCAGCTCGTTTCCTCAACACTTCATCAATAGTTAAATCTAAACGGGCTTCACCCTCAAATACAGTTCCTAGTTTACCTCGATTGAATTGTACCTTATTGAGATCGTAAGCATCTTTCGGTAAAGGTACATAACCCACCGAGCTAACTATTGTGGGAGCTTGTTCAATATAGAAATTGACAAAGTCTCTCAACGCTGGTTTCTTTTGAGCCGACTTTATATTTACATAGATAAACAGAGGGCGAGAAAGTGGTTGGTATTCTGCTTTTTCAACCGTTTCTCCTGAAGGTAATACAGCACCTTTACCACCATCTATTGCAATTGCTTTCAACTTATCTTTATTTTCTTCATAATAAGCAAAACCAAAATAACCTAAAGCATTCGGATTTTGACTCACACCTGATACTAAATCATCATCATTTTCGCTAGCTGTATAGTCTTTACGACTAGCTCCCGATTTACCTACCACGGCTTTTGTAAAGTAATCATAGGTACCCGATTTCTCATCAGCACCATATAACTTTAATGGCTTATCGGGAAAAGAAGCACGTACTTGATTCCAATTAGTAACCTTCCCTTGTGCTGCTCCTTCCCAAATTTTCTTCAACTCTGCTACCGTCATATCCTTAACCCAATCATTTTGAGGATTAACCACAACAGTCACCGCATCAAAAGCAATGGGTAATTCAGTGAACATTACACCGTTAGCGGTACAGGTTTTCAATTCTTCCTTTAAAATTGGACGGGAGGCATTAGCAATATCTATTTCTCCCTTACAAAACTTTTCAAATCCCCCTGTTGTACCGGAAATCTCCACATTTACAGGTGTTTTTTTTTCTGCTTGAACATTTTTGGCGTTAGCGGAGCTATGCCGAAGGCTTATCGCGCTACTAATTGGATGAACGGTACTCGAACCAGCTATGCTTATAACATCAGATGTCGTTGTATTCGCGACTTCCCTTGCCTCTTGCGGCTGAATATTCTCACTCTTATTAGTTTCTGCTGTCGTACAACCAACACTTAAAGCTAATATCCCCAGCATCAAGGATAGCTTTGTAAACACGGCGTTCATAACTATTCACTTCCTTGCTTTAATTTTAAGGGTATCCTACGTCGATGAATTTCATCCGCAATTATGCTAATACAGCACAACCTTTAATACCACGTTATTTCACGAAAGTAAATGTTAAAAATTACTAATTAATCTCTTAATCTCATGTCTTTAATCAAATGTTAATCTCCGAAAAAAATACTTACTTCAGAGCAACTATTATATCTCTCAATACTCCGAAGTAATTTATTAGCCTTAATTACAACAAGTCACAGAAGAGCAATCTTGATTTGCAGCTTTTGCTAATTCCACATTGTTTTCTGGTTCTGTATCTGCAACCTTAACCACGAATACTTCCCATTTATTACCATCGGGATCGGTTACCCATACTTTATCCTGCAAAGCATAACAACAATCTGTATTTTCCTCTGTAAACAAATCTAATTGAGCTTCATTAAAGCGTTTAATTGCAGCTTCTACTTCCCCTGTATTCTCTACCTGTATGCCTAAATGGGACAAACCACTATCAATATTTATACTATGAACTTGATTGAGGGTCAAATTTAATGGTGGGTTAGCGATATCAAATTTAGCGTAATCAGACTTGTATTTCACAGGTTCAACGCCAAACATTGCCCGATAGAATGTAACTGATTTTTCTATATTAGTCGCATTTAAAGCTACGTGAGTTTTCAAAAGGCTCATCAATCTTCCTCCTTAAATCCTGGGGATGTTGATATTTATTGATATCTATACTCATCAATATATTTTCATAACATATTGATGAATGTTTTAGCAGTTCGGCGAAAATTAAATTATTACAGCAGATTTCATCTATATGAGGTACAGTTAAACTCCTCCCTAACCCAATACATCTCTCCCCAAGATCCCCTGCTCCCTCCGCTCCCCCTGCTTATCCTGTACCTCATTTACCTGCAAAGTGCTGTAACTGCTGAGGAATGCAATTCCCTATTTATTTGACTCTGCTCCGAAAAACTTATCCAAACTTAATTAAACTCTGTTAAGAAAGTAAGGTGTTAACTTCCGGCTTCAACCAAGGCAGTCGGCTCTCTCCTTACAGGCAGGGGATGTATGGGATACTAAAATATCACAGTCTGCCAGCCAATAGGAAACCTAAATTGCTCTTCACCGAATTTTCTCCCATCGCTTTTATCGCTACTACTCCCACTGGTGCAAATAAGCTTCAACCACTTTGCCAAAATAACGCCGCTACTTTGTGGGTTCCAGAATCTTTATCAGAAATCAGTCACGTACAGATATACAAAGATTCTCTGAAAAATCACGTAACTAATTTGTGGGAAAATCATCAAGCTATAGTATTCTGTTTGGCCACAGGTGCTGTAGTTAGACTGATTTCAAGTTTATTAAAGGATAAATCTACCGATCCTGCGGTAGTAGTGATAGATGAGACTGGAAAATTCGTTATTAGCTTATGTGGTGGACATCAAGGTGGTGCTGATAAACTAACAAAATTAATTGCTTTACAATTAGGTGCGACACCTATTTTAACCGGCGCTTCTAACGGTTTGGGATTACCTGCGGTAGATATGTTGGGTGTCCCCTTCGGATGGTGTCGTGGAGAAGGTGATTGGAATGCAGTTAGTGCAGCAGTAGCGAAAGGGGAAGATGTAGAAGTAATTCAAGAAGTTGGATCTACCTTATGGCAAAATCATTTACCCAAATCTCATCCCTTCAAATTCAACGAATCAGCAACCACAAAAGCCAAAATCTACATCACCCACAAATCTTCTCCCCATACTCCCCTATCCCCCTCTCCACCTCTTATAAATTGGCATCCCCGAGTATTATGGGTTGGAATTGGTTGTGAAAGAGGTACTTCAAAACAGGTAATTGCAGATGCCATTGAAAAGGTATTTCAAGAAAATCAACTTGCACTTTCTGCCATAGCAGGTATTGCCACAATTGATATTAAGTTTGATGAAATTGGTTTAGTAGAACTTTGTCGCGATCGCAATTTACCGTTAAAAACCTTCCCGTCAGAAATACTCTGCACGGTAACAGTTCCCAATCCTTCCCAAGTTGTGGATAAAGTTGTGGGAACCCCCAGCGTTGCAGAAGCCGCTGCCATCGTAGCAGCCAAACAAATATCTATAACCTCTCCCCAAGATATCACGTCTCTACAAGTACCCAAACAAATTTATCGCTCTTCAATCGAGAATCAAAGAGGAGCCGTAACAGTTGCTGTCGCTTTAGCTGAAAAAGAATACATCGGTCGTCAAGGTAAATTACTGTTGGTAGGTACTGGCCCGGGAAATCTAGCTCAAATGACGATCGCATCACAAACAGCAGTAGCTAGCGCTGATGCAGTAATCGGTTATAGTTTATATCTTGAATTGATTGCTCCTATCCTCCAGAAACACCAAATCATCGAAGCTTTACCCATTACCAAAGAACGCGATCGCTCTCTACGAGCAATTGAGTTAGCAAGTTGGGGTTTGACTGTAGCAGTTATATCTTCTGGTGATTGTGGAATTTACGGTATGGCAGGCTTAGTCATGGAAGACTTGCAAATTAGCGGTTGGGATGGGAAAAATCCCAGCGTTGAAGTATTTCCCGGAGTCAGCGCTTTTCAATCCGCTGCAGCGCGAGTTGGTACCCCTTTAATGCACGATTTTTGTGCGGTAAGTTTAAGCGATTTACTCACACCTTGGGAGGTAATTGTCAAGCGTTTAGAAGCAGCAGCAGCAGCGGATTTTGTCACCGCTTTATATAATCCTAAATCTAAAACTCGTACTCAACAATTGGTTAAAGCTAGAGACATTTTTCTCAAATACCGCAATCCCGATACACCTGTAGCTGTAGTGCGATCAGTTTATCGTGAAGACGAACAAATTACTTTAACTACCTTAGAGAAATTATTAGACGTGCCAGTGGATATGTTAACTACCGTTTTAATTGGCAATCAAAGTACTCTTCGTTACGGTGAGTGGATGATAACGCCAAGGGGTTATAGGAAATAAGTTAGGAGTTAGGAGTTAGGAGTTAGGAGTAATAAGGAATAACGATCGCGATCGGGATTTCTGAAAAATACCAATCCCCTCCTAATACTTAAGCTATTTTACATTCATTGATTTTGCTTAACTAAAATTCACAATATGATCGTATTTTCGACACTTCGTAAATAAACTTTATATCTTAACTATAAATACTTACATCAAATCGAAGCATCTCTTAATGATTATTGAGTTGTCGATCGTTAATCTCTACAATTAGTAAATTAGTACACAACTTGAAGTTACATAATCTGCTTCTTGAGGGGGTAAAATGAGTCGTCCGATTATATTGGGTATTGTAGGTGACAGTGCTGCGGGTAAAACAACTTTAACTAAGGGTATTGCACAAGTATTAGGACCAGAAAATGTCACCGTTATTTGCACGGACGATTATCATAGATATGACCGCAAGCAGCGTGCTGAAATAGGTATTACTGCACTCGATCCTGACTGCAACTATTTGGATATCATGCAGCAAGATCTTTCACAGTTACGTAAAGGGCTACCAATTCTCAAACCAGTTTATAACCACGACAAAGGTACCCTAGATGCCCCTGAGTATATAAAGCCCAGTAAATTTGTGATCATTGAAGGATTGCTTGGTTATTCGACTCGTAAAGCCAGAGAATGTTACGATGTCAAAGTTTATCTCGCTCCCCCAGAATCCCTGCGTGCAAAGTGGAAAGTGAAGCGAGATACTCAAAAACGCGGTTATAGCGAAGAACAGGTTTTAGATCAACTCAAAAAGCGGGAACCAGATTCAGAACAATTTATTCGTCCCCAACGACAATGGAGCGATATTGTCATCAGTTTCTACCCTCCCAAAGATGATTCCGATCCAACTAATGGACATTTGAACGTAAGTTTAGTATTACGTCCAACAATTCCCCATCCAGATTTTACCCAAATTATCAACTTTGGCAACGGCAATTCCTCCTCAGCAATTCGTTTAGAATTAGATAGAGATATGGGTAAACCTGTTGACGTTTTAGAAGTCGATGGCCACGCTACATTAGAACAAGTGGACAGATTAGAGCGCATTATCTGTTCCGACATGCCTAATTTGAAAAACGTTTGCGATCGCGAAAGTAACCCAGAGTTAGGTAAAGTCGCTGGAACAACTGGAGAAACGATTCAAAGTTATCCCTTAGCACTCACACAATTGTTAATTACTTACCACATGCTCAAAGCAACACAAATTTCCCAAGAGGGTTTAGAAACCAAAATTTAGGAGAATTTGTAATTAGTAATACTCTATGTCCACGGGAATTCATAAAAAACAATTGAAATTCCGTGGATGCTAAGGGTAATTAATTTATCAACTTCAACTTCCCCTATCTTCCTCTCTCTCCTTTTTCCTGTCTTAAATTTTAAATATTTGCCAAATTGTTGTAAATAATGAGGTTAAAACTGGGATAAATAAAGATAGGTACAGCTATCATCGTTATTCCCTAGTTTATCCATGACCTACTGCCTCAGAATTGCCGATATGGCAGAAAATGAGCGTCCAAGAGAACGTTTATTAACCCACGGTGCAAAAATTCTCGCTACTGCTGAATTAATAGCAATTCTACTAGGTACAGGTCAAGGTGCCGGAAAATTATCTGCTGTAGGTTTAGGACAATATATTTTACAGGAATTAGGCAAGTATCAGCGCGAGCCTTTGGTTGTTTTACGAGATATTAGCGCCGCCGAGTTGATGAAAATTCCCGGAATTGGCCCAGCAAAGGCAACGGCGATTCTAGCTGCCATAGAATTAGGTAAGCGTACTTTTCAATCTCGTCCCGGAGAAGGTACATTAATTGATAGTCCAGCAGCAGCAGCGGCTGCTCTGAGTCAAGATTTAATGTGGCAACAACAAGAAAGATTTGCGGTAGTATTATTAGATGTGAAAAATCGTTTATTGGCAACTCAAGTTATCACCATTGGAACTGCAACGGAAACTTTAGCTCCTCCCCGGGAGATATTCAGAGAAGTTATACGTCAAGGTGCAACTCGTTTAATAGTAGCGCACAACCACCCTTCAGCCAATCTCGAACCTAGCCCAGAAGATATCGAATTAACCCGTCAATTGTTAGGTGGAGCACAATTTTTGGATATTCCTTTAATTGACCATTTAATATTAGGTGATGGCGATTTCCAAAGTTTACGCGAAATTACAACCTTATGGGAAGAGTATCCCCAAGGAGATTAATAAATTCCTGTATCCCATAGCTTCAATACAATTGGGAAAACCGTTTAAAAAAGATTACCCAATGTTAGACATTGGTTATTCAAAACTCCACGGTGTAAGTTATCTCATTTCTTAGCGCGCGTTTGTGCTTGGTTCCCAAAGGTTCCTTGACCAAGAAATCCCAGTTAGAGATACTGTAATAAGAGTGCCTATTTCTTATTTCAGTACGAGCTTTTAAATTTTTATTCAGTTGGTTCCACGCACTCCACACGTGTTTCCCTGGCTTCACGTCAAGGTAAGCGTTTATGGAGTGCGGTATATTTTCAGTTAATCTTTGGGCGCGTCTAGCTATTACAAATGCAGCACTTTCATCGCTAGCTAAACCATATTGCTTAGTGTATTTAACTAGTCCTATCAAGCTGGAATAGGCGGGATTAACTGTTAATACCTTTATTCCACGATTAGCACATATTGAATTTAGTAGTTCAAAGAATCTCGAATAAGCCCAACCAGAAAGTATTCG
>JBCBQE010000265.1:0-8075 GCA_039820385.1 Cyanobacteria bacterium J06635_10 | reverse complement strand
TTGTTCAAATTATCAACACCTTGGGAGTTGCCTACGAGACTTTTGACATTCTCGAAGATCCAGAAATGCGTCAGGGCATCAAAGATTATTCTAACTGGCCTACAATTCCCCAAGTCTACATAAATGGTGAATTCATTGGTGGTTCGGATATTATGATTGAACTTTACCAAAAAGGCGAATTACAGCAAAAGGTTGAAGTCGCAATGGCTTCTTAAGTCGGGAAGAGCAATTCTCCTTACCCAAGTGCTAGCTCCCGACTATATAGCGGTTTAGCTGTTACAGCTAAATCTGATTAAATCTAGGTAGATTGAGCTTTTTGTGATACAATAGTATTAGTTCGATGGGCAATCGTTCCTGTTTTTCAAACTAAGTCTTGCCAGTGTATCGTTGACGAATCAATAAAATGAGGTAGATGGTCACTGTACCTAGAAATAGGGGAGGCAGACCTCCGCCGGTTAGGCTGAATGTTAGGCATTTGATACATTCGAGGTGCAGGGGTTGTGGGTACGTTGAAACGTGCATCGAGGAAGTTTAATGCCAAAACGTTATACCTCCAATGCCGGAACCAACAGCAATTTTCTCATGAATGCTGTAATCAAAGCGACCATTGTCAGGTTGCCGCCGATTTACACAGGATTAGAGAACCCCAATATGGGCGATCGATCGGATGAGTAATGCCCCTTTGCTCAAAGCAAATTTAATCGACTAGCTGCAAAAAATCCCCTCACGAAATTTTTTGGGATAACCAATCAAACAAGTGAGGGGAAAATTTATTTAACTTGCTACAAAACATCTACAAAAAATCACACCACTGCTGCATTTGACATTAGCAGGCAGTATGCTATAATTATCTGCGTTGAGCGGCGATCGCTATTAACTAGCAGGGAAAAATTATTAATAGTAATCTGGTTCCGCCTCTGGTTGAGTAACCGCAAAATTAGATGCATCAAACAAGAAGCGGGTAGCTTCCTCTTCCAAACGATGAATTAAGTAAGGTTCAATGCCGTTACTCTGCCGTAGTGCAGCTAAATAGCCATCTAGGTACATCCGCATATCTTCTGTACGATAACCGCGATTCCATAATTCGACGAAGGCATCAGTTAATCTTTGATAGTAGCGGATGGTTCGTGTGTCTTGGAGCATAATCAAAGGAAGAAGTATCAGAGGGTTGGAATGAGAATTGTAAATGATTCAAGTCCAAATGTGAAGGTTCGCTTTTAAATAGGCATGAATTACTACTTTTGACAAGTGAATAAAATTTGCTTGAGAAAAATTAGCTCTTAGCACTACCTCTACACATATACTATTCGTTTATATGCTAAATGTGATGAGCAAATAAGCGATTGTTATATTTTTTTCCGTATTAATTATTGGTTATACAAGTAAAGGAATTGGTGCTGTTGATTATAAAATCAGCAATACTTAACTTGTCTTGATTATCGTAAAATACTTATGTTGATTCGCAATGGTGTCTCTTACCCCCTGTAGCCCGCACATAATGTATACCATGAATTTAACAAAGCTACTCATAAGTATTTTAAACAAGTATAACAAATCTTAAAAAGTGTTACCAACCCGATTGTGATTAAGGTAACGCTTAAATATGTTAATTAATTAAAAAAAATAATAAATGTCAAGCAAATGCGACTTGGAGTAACAACGGTTACAAAACCGAAGCTATAGGCTTTGTTACCTTGAAAGTCATACTCGAATGAGGGGTTTTGCCACCGTGGGTTCGGTTTGTATTGAAATTATTGAGGGGAATCCCCATTTAAGGTCTCTGTTAGGTTGGCACTTACAACAACTAGACTACAGGGTATTCCAAGCTGCTAGCATTTATCAAGCAAGAGAAGCTTTTTTGACTCATCAACCAACATTAGTGGTTCTTGATGCTGACTTGCCTGATGGTGATGGAATCGATTTTTGTCGTTGGTTACATCGCCAGCAACAGCCATTGATTTTAATGCTCTCTGCGCGAAGTAATGAAGCGGATGTAGTTACAGGTTTGAAAGCAGGTGCTGACGATTATTTAAGTAAACCTTTTGGAATGCAAGAATTTTTAGCGCGGGTAGGAGCGCTTGTACGCCGCAAGCGCACTCCAACAGCACCAGCTTATCTGGATTACGGAGCTTTACAAATTGATTTAGTACAGCGTCGAGTCCGTTTTAAAGGTGAATTTATCGATTTAACACCCCAAGAATTTAGTTTGCTCTATGTTTTAGCGCAAGCTGGCGGGGTACCTCTTTCTCGCTCTGAATTACTGCGTCGTGCTTGGCCTGATGCTATAGATAATCCGCGCACTATTGATACACATGTATTGTCGCTGCGGAAAAAAGTGGAATTAGATCCACGTCAACCGAGTTTAATTCAAACCATCCGCAATGTAGGATACCGATTTAACTTAGAAATGCTAAATACAAATATTTCTCAAAATATTTCTCAACCAGCAGCAAGTATAACCAAACATCAGCCTAAAAATCATTTTGCAAATCAACCTTCTACGCTCGCTTCCGGGAGATGAGCAGAAAACAAGTTAATATTTAGTACCATCAGACCTAGGAATTATCTGCTCTTGCTTTAATATTTCCTATGAAATGATGCCCCATACCCATTTTTAAAATTCAAAATCATCATTGGCTTCTGATTGTTTCAAGCTTTCTTGCAAATTATTCCAGTTTATTTGTCGATCGGTTTGATTTGTAATTAAACGCCCTTGTTGCAAGTACAAAAGCCGGGTGCAAAATATTTGAGCTATATCAATCTGGTGATTTACCATTAAAATTGTAGTTTGATCTTTTTCGTGTAAACGAGCTAAAAGTTTTATAACTCGCGAAGTGGTACCAAAATCCATGTTAGAGGTTGGTTCATCTAACAATAAAATTTTTGGTTGGATAACTAAACCTCTAGCGAGATTTACCAATTGTCGTTGTCCACTTGAGAGCTGAGTTTCTGTTCGTGGCAACCAATCTTGTGCAATATGCAGCTGTTCCATCCAATAGTTTAAACGTTGCTGAATTTCACTTTTGGGTAAATTTCGCAACACCAATGGATAGCTTAGCGCTTCTCTTACACTCATTCCCAACAGTTTTGGCTCTTGAGCTACGAGTACTACAGATTGACGTAATTCACGACAAGGAATTTGCCGATACTCCCGATTTTCAAGATAAATTTTGCCACTAGTGGGTTCGCATAAACGATTTAAAATACGTAATAAATAAGACTTACCAGCACCAGAGGCTCCCATAATAGCAACGCGCGAGCCTTCATAAACATCGAAGGAAATATCTTGCAATATAGGATATTCCGGCAATTTATGTTTGGAATGATTAGTCAGTTTTTCTGTATAACTGACTTGTTCTAATCGTAGTTGGTAGTGGTGCTTAGTCTCCAATTTAAACCTTTATCGAGTTACTATCTAAAGTACTATTTTCTAATATTATGTAACTCACTATCGGCAATTGTGAACGATTCAACTATGTCTTGTTTACCCCAGATGATCGATATCTGGGAACAAACCCTTAACTGGAAACCATCTCCTCCTGAGCTTGCAAGGTTTCAACGTCTTTATGAATTAATTGTGGAAGGAAACCGTAAGTTAAATTTAACTCGCATTACCAACCCTGAAGATTTTTGGGAAAAACATTTGTGGGATTCTTTACGGGGAATTAAGTTTTTGATTTCAGGAAAGGAGCAACAGGAGGAAGGAATTAGTTTTATCGATCTTGGTACGGGTGCGGGGTTTCCTGGTATACCTGTAAGTATAGTAGTTAATAATTGTACTGTTCATTTGATTGATTCTACTAAGAAGAAAATTAATTTTATAAATAGTATTTTGCCGACTCTTAATTTAGATAAGGTTAAAGCGACTACTTGCAGGGCAGAAGAAATTGGTAGAGACACTCAGCATCGAGAAACTTACGATATAGCTCTAATTCGGGCTGTAGCATCGGCTCATGCTTGTGCCGAATATACTTTACCCTTGTTAAAGCAAGGGGGATTAGCTATAGTGTACCGGGGTAATTGGACGGAAAAAGAAACCAACAGTATGGAAAACGCCCTGCAACAGTTGGGTGGAGTCATAGAATCAATAGAACAATTTAATACACCATTGACTAATAGCGATCGCCATTGTTTGTATTTGCGAAAAGTAGAAAGTACCCCCGCAAAGTTTCCCCGTGCAGTAGGCGTACCTACTCAACGCCCCCTTTAAGGAACTCGCGGAGTAAGAAGTAAGAAGTAAGAAGTAAGAAGTAAGAAGTAAGAAGTAAGGAGTTGGGGGTTTGGTAGAGCGATGTGTTAATTTATGGTAATTCCAATGGTGATTTCGCAACCTAAAACCCTCAAAATCCGCCACAAAAGCCCTAATTTTGAATTGATAATTGATAATTGATCGTTGATAATTGATAAAGTTGTTCTGGAATAGTCTTGAGATAATTAAAGAGAAATACTATAACTTTTTTACTAACAAAGATAGCCAGGGAGAAATAAAAAAGCAATGAGTGAATCAGGCGACATAAAAAACACGAATAAAGCCAAGAAAGGCTCTATATTTTCTACATTAAAGAAAATTCTGATTGGTATCGTACTGACCACAATTACAGGTGCAGCTTTATACGGTGCTGGATGGTGGCAAGGACGTTCTCAATTTTCTTCTGACGATCGGCCAATCAAACGAGAGTTAGAACAAGCTAAAAAACAGTTAACTGGAGTTAAGGAACAGTTAATTACAGAAAGAAACCGTACTTATTTGATGGAAGCTCGTGGTGACTTGTATGACACTACAGTGAATTTAGATCAGCGCAATTTTGGTATGGCGAATACTCGTTTACAGCAAGCAGCAGCAGCTTTAGCTAAAGTTGAGGATTTAAACGGTACTTTGAATATCAATAAAATAAAAGAATTGGAAAAAGCTATTTCCAAAATGAATATTAATGTTGCGGTTGATCTAGAAAAACAGCGCAATACTGTTTTAAGCTATGTCAATGTTTTAAATCAATTAATTCCTGCTGAGGAAAACCTGGAGATTGCCGTACCAGAAGAATCATCTAAGCAATAAGATTTCAGATTCAAGTTGGAAATAGATTGGCCGCCTTTTTTTTGTAGGGTGTGTGAACTACAATTTCCGCAAAAAAATGGGGCAGCCGATCATATCGAAAATACTCTGACACAATGCTGCCATGCTTGTAACAAGGCTGCCCCGGGTTCCCTTCAAAGTTTTTTTGAAAAAAAACTTACAGGGCACCCATGAAAATTTTTTTCTTCTAAAAAAATTTTCATGGGAACCCGTCGGGTGCCCTGCCCCATTTTTTAAGGTTCCCGGAACGTGACTGGTTGAGAGAGGTTTTCCCATATTTTCATAGTTTTCCGGAACGCGGATTTATTTCCTTTGACGTTAACAAACTTATTTTCAGAATAAGGAACAGGAGGAAAAGCCTTCTTAATTAAGTTCTCGGCTTCGTACCTATTCATTTTCTTTTGTTTGAGAAATACTCTAAATGCTCGGTTGTTGATAGACCATAAAGAAAATCTCGAACCATTCATCTTAGAGTAGCGGTGGTAGTTCCGCCATCCTCTTACAATGGGAGCAAGTTTTTGTGATTTTTGTTCAGCCCCATAATTAGAGTTATTGATTATATGTTTGACCTTCTCACGAAATGTCTTAAAGTTTTTCTGTGAGGGAAAGCTTCTAAATTTTCCGTTTTTCTGGACTTTAAAGTGCCATCCGAGGAAATCAAATCCATTTGTCGCTGGTGTTACCTTTGTCTTCTCTTGACTGATTTCCATTCCTCGTTCTGCTAAAAAATCTATGATTTTTTTCAGTACTTGGTCAGCACGGTCTTTGGGTGTAAGAAATATGACCATATCGTCCGCATATCGTATGCTTGGATGTATGGACTCAATTCCATTCAAAGCTATGTTAGCTAAAAGCGGGCTTACAACTCCACCCTGCGGAGTTCCTTGTTCCGGAAATTCGGGGTTTACTCCTGATTTGAGACATCTGAAGATGCCTCTTTTTATGGATTTAGGAGCTATAATCCTATCCATGATTGCTTTATGGCTGATTCGGTCAAAACATTTTTTGATATCCAGTTCGATGATTCGTTTTTTGAGGTTGTTCCCCTTTTTTCCGTTTTCTCTTAAATTGAGAAATATAATCTTTTGGGCATCATGAGTGCTTCTTCCTGGTCTAAAACCATAACTTCTTTCATGAAAGGTTGCTTCATGTGCTGGTTCTAAGGCAAATTTTGCTAAACACTGCCATGCTCTATCGGAGATAGTTGGCACTTTGAGAATCCTGGTAGAACCATTCTTTTTAGGAATTGGGACTTTACGTAAGCCCTGGTGTTTCCAGTCTTCGGCTTTTTGGTCAAGCGTTTTTAGGAGTTCAATGCGCTCATTGAATCCTAATGCCTTTTTCCCATCGATACCTGCCGTCTTTTTCCCAGTATTTAACTGTGTTACTTGACGGATGGCTAACAGTTTTGCTGATGTAGATTTCAGTACAAGCTTTTGGAGTGACTTGGCTTTCACCGTGTCGCCAACTCTAATAGCTTTAAATATTCTCTTTTGTAGGCGAAAAAGATTCTTCCGGAATTGCTTCTAGGGAAGGTTTTTCCAAGATTCACTAGCATTTTTGCTGTGTCTAATCATGCTTTACTAAGGATGAATATTATCTGGACACCCGACAGCAGTTTGCGCTGTCATCCTACCCACTACAAGGAGTTCTGCTCAACCTAGCTTACTGGGGGTTCGACCTTTCCCCAGACCTTTGTAGTGTTTTTCTTCGTTCCGTTTTTCAGATATTATTGTGACTTAGGACGGTTCATTTTGCCTGACTTCTTCTCGGGGTAGCAGCTATCAGCCATGATGCTGCGAGAAATATCGAAGCCAAGGTCTGCATTTGTAATTCAGGTTGCAGCCTCCAGATGAGAAACTTTTCTAGAACCAGTTTATCCATATCACATCCCCGTTAGCGCCAGTGTTGTTACCTGCTTGTTTTCCAACTGGTTGCGCCTTCGGGCTTCACTCTACATAAAGGTTGTTTATGTTCGGTGTGGGCAGATAGGGAGTCATATCACCTACATCCGAAAAACAGTTATAAGTTTTCAAGGTTCTGAGAACTTACCTAACTCATACCTCAGTAGTTTCTACCGGCTCCTAGTTAGAACGAATCGCACTTGGCTATCTGGTTAGAGGTTAGCACTTCATTAGACATCTGCTCCGAGGGACTATAACTATCCCTACTTTTGCGCTCGGCTACTCGATTCGCAGATTGATATTGCCGCCACCCGTCTAATAAGAACGGCTCCGTCCCTGGATACTCGCCGCCACCGCATCCCAAAGTGACAACTTGTTGTTATAAACGCATCTAGCCTGCGGACGCACTAAACAAATCCCTATGCATAGGTTTAATACCTGTAACGTCTCTATGTACTCTTTCTGATAGCTTTTTCTTGATACGGGTGCCATCGAGATGAGTTTGGGATAGTGAAGTAGTTTGGGTAGAAAATGTTAGAAAATAACCGTTAGCGTTTATGCGCTTCGCGCACGCTGACGCGAACAGCTTTCCGCTTAAGTTCTGATTGAAAAAATCCTGGTGACTTAGCAGAAAATTAAACTCAGCGAAACTGTCACCAATTCCGCTGGTCTTCAAAACCGTGCATGAGACTTTCACCTCACACGGCTCCTCAATGAAAAGGTGCCTGTCACGCATACCTCATTACCCATTTATCCTGGACTCTTTCAAGTCTTTTGGTGGGCTTAGGTTTGGCACTGTTACAGCCAGATTTGTTACCGAGACTTCCATCGTTGGCAGTCTTTATATCGTGGCAATGTCTATGTAGAAGTTGAAGGTTTTTGTACTCATTCTTTCCACCAAGTGATTTAGGAATGATATGGTCAACTTCCAACACGTCGCTGTCACGAAAATACAATCCGCAATGGGTACATTTTCCTTTTTGTTGCTTTAGTAGTGTTGCCACTAAAGTAGGTATCTGAGGATTTTTACCCATTCTTGTACTCCAGTAAACCAAATTACCGTCATATGGGGATGATTCGCCTTTTACTTTCACATG
>JBCBQE010000264.1:0-8099 GCA_039820385.1 Cyanobacteria bacterium J06635_10 | reverse complement strand
CAGCTTCAACATACCATCTTGGAAAGAAGAACCGGATTTTTCCTTCCGCTTCTTCATAAACTGCGCGATCGCACTTTTGGATTGTCCCAAATTCGCCAAGGAAAAGCTACCCATCTTGTTCAGACGCATAACTTCTGGCATTGAAGGGAAAACCACAGCCACATCAAAATTATCGCGATGGGGCTGCACTGCTGCAACTACTTTCTGGGCTAATTCTTCAATAAAAATAAGTGAAGCAATAAAAACATTTGTAGTTTCTAAATCTTTTTGAAACTCTCGATAATTTTCTTCAGAGCGAAGCTCCTCAATTAGATATCCGCTAATTTCAATGGCAATATTGGGGTGATTATCGTTTATAGCCCGTACCGCTTGTGATAATGCACTCTGATACTGGGACTCTAACACGACATAGACCACCTTAATCAAATGTCGGCCTTGGAGATTTTCCGGCTTGATGTGCCTAATGGTGGACTTGACGTGAGTGAACATGCGTTCTTTGCTCCTTTGATGCGTGTTCTCGGTTCGGCATTAAATGTTTTTTACCAGAAAACGGGCTTATTAGGGGCGTTTTGTCGTCTATCTGACACAATTCGATAACTATAAGCAAAGTTTTGTTTACAAATATTGACATTTATTTAGAGTGTTGACTCATTTTTATGTAAACTATTTTTAACATTTATAATTGGTTATTTAGTTATTAAGTTAATAAAGCGATTAAGTTGAGATAAACTGAAAAGCTTCAAATAATAAATTTGGTTGACACAAATAGTTTAAGATCGACTCGATTATGAAATAGACATGAATACTCTTATCAGATCATAAAATCTAGGAAAGATAAAAAAAGTTTTAAAACATATTAAATATCAAGTATTCTGCAATAATTTCAAATTTAAATTAACTCGACGATCGAACCTATCTTATTTATTGCTTAGGTAATAATTACGGTCCATTAGTATATAGCTTACTTAAGTATTGAATAGTAATGAGTCAGATAGATATATTCCCTAAAACTAAAATCATATTATTTGCATATATATACGCAAATAACGCCGATAATTTTTTTCATGTAACAGAGCCATATAACAGAATACTTGCGTAAATTGGGACAAAAAAAAGTGATTTTAAACACTCAATGAATAAATTAATTCGCTCTTGTGGTTAGAGATTGGCATGGATTAACTTGAAAAAGAAGTACGAGATTTCGTTTTGAGCTTGAAAGATTTCACTGCTTAAAGCTATATCCCGAGCAATTTTGAAATCATAAATATATAAAGAGAAGGATTTACAATGTTCAAGAAATTGTCTGCATTGGCACTTACAATTACCAGCGTTTTAGCAGCAACAAGTGGCGCGGCTCAAGCAGCTTCCCTTGTTTCGCAAATAAAAGTCACTTCAGCTTCCGGACAATGGCTACAAATTTCAGAAGTCTTTGCTAACGAGTATGGCACGGGTAATGACTTAGCATTAACATCTGCTGGAGCAACCGCTACGGGAACAGGAAATTGGAATCCGGCTTCTAATCCTCTGAAAGCCATTGATGGAGCTGGAATCAAAAGTTATCCAGATATATATCACTCTGATGGAAGAGGTGCAAATGAATATCTTCTTGTAGATCTTGCGACTCCTAGTATGCTAGAGTCCATAACAATTCAAGGTAGAGAAGGTTGTTGTTCAAACCGAGACGTTTTCAACTTGGAACTATTCAACGAGGTTGGTGAAAGCATTTTTACAGCCTCTAATCTTGATGCAACCGGTCTGAATGGTCATTCTGTTACAGTAAATTTACCAAAACCCGTCGAATCAACCTCAGTACCAGAGCCCACTTCAATGTTAGGAATTTTAGCTCTTACTGGGCTTGGTGCAGCTTCTCTCAAGGGTAAATTAGCCAAGGCAGAGTCAGCCAAACTGCTCGCTTAACAATAAAGTTCGAGGTTTATTTATCAAGAATCTAATTAATATGATGTTTCAATAGAGTTAGTTACACATAATCCCATACTTTTTGGGATTTAGTGACTAACTCTTAATTATTTTTCTGGCAGTTGAAACCCGACGACCAAAGTTTTCAAATATATCTAGTAATTATCTAATAGACTTATTTAAATTTCAGAATTGAACTATTCTTCAATTAGCGCAGCGGCGTAGAGGTGGGCTTTTAGAATATAAAACATAAGCAAATCAATTTACTAGCCCATCTCTACGCAATTGAAGAAAGCGCAGCGGTAGTTCAATTCCCCGCAACAACGAGTCAATCCACCGCTACTTAATTTTTATTTTTATATTTTTTCCGTTTTTATAGTTAATCTTCCAGCGGAAAAGTCTCCAAACTTTGTTGTTTAATATCTTTTCCGTCTGCTCTGAAATCATTAAAAAAATAGGTAAAAAAACTCTGCGTCCCTTTGTCTTGAAAAGTTGCTCATGGGGGAAACCCCCAAGACCGCACTTTTCGCTGCGCTTACCTCTGCGCGACTCTGCGTTTAAAATATATAATTCCGATACAAACGGATTTGATATCATTTAATTTTTTGAACTGCTTCCATTAATCCCCGACAAACATTTGTTAAAAAATCCAAGTCTAAAGTCTCTAAAGTATCGCTGGCACGATGGTAATTGGGATTGCGTAAATTAGCGGTATCGGTAACCATGATTGCTTTATACCCTAAATCCCAAAATGGAGCATGATCGCTCCTTCGAGTTTCTGGAACTAAAACCCCTTTCAATCCAGCGGGTAACCATTCACAGGGGACGTTGTTGCGAATTGTTTTACTCATTTTGAGCATTTCTGGAATTGTAAAAATATTGCCTACTAAAGCAATAAAATTACCTGTGGAGGGATAAAAATACTTCAATCCTGGTGGATAATTCTGGGAGTTAGGATTACCATCGCAATATCCCAACATTTCTAAACTGAGCACTAATCGCAAAGCTTGATTAGAATCTTTTAAGAAACTCGCATAACTTTTACTTCCTAATAGTCCATATTCCTCTAAATCGAATGCAACTAAGCGAATGGGATAATTAGCTTGATTTTGACTAAAAAACTCAGCTAAAGCTAATAAAACAGCAATTCCGGTACCATTATCATCTGCTCCTGGTGAATTAATTACTCCATCGTAATGAGCAGCAATCAGAATTGGTGGTTTATGTTTGATATTTTGATTGGGACATAAATTTAAAATTAAATTTTGGTAATTTTTTCCCTTTTCTGTAAAGTCATGCTGTTCCACTTCTCCAAATACAGCCATTTCTTGACGGATATATTCTCTAACAAAAAAGTGTCCTACTGTAGAAAAATAAGGATCGCGCTCCCTAACAACTTGCTCCAGATGATTGAGGATAATAGCTTTTATATTTTGAGTCATGCTTTGATGAAATCTTGCTTCAAAAGCATTTTACAGGGTTTTTGACACTCGCCAAGCATAGCGGATATCTTCTAAATGGGGAGCTAATCGGCGATGAACAAAATTAACCATGGGGGTATTATCTGTTTCTACCCGAAAAGTTGCATTCGGTACTTCTGGAGTTGTTTTATATTGAATATCAATAGCTTTTGCTAATTAACTTTTCTACCCCCTCTCCCCCCTCTTCCCCCTCTCACTCCTTAACCTTCCCTAATCATCCAAACCAACATCCCTAAAATCATTTCCACCGGAGGAACCGGATAATCCTGTAAATCAATATTTAGTATGTTTCCTTCTAGTTTCAAAAAACGCCAAGCTGTACCGCTCGTAACACTTCCATAAATAGTATTAATCGGAATTCCTGTCTGTTGATTAAAAATCTGTGCTGCTACCATCTCCGCTGCACATTGTCCCAATCCCGGCTTTAAATCACCTTTTTTTGCTTCTATAATTACCACTGCTGGTGCTTCTATAAAAACCTGTTCGGGGGAAAGACTAATTAAAAAATCACATACCCCAGTTAAATCTAATTCCGGAGCAACGGTAAAATCTTCACCAGAAAAAAAGCTGATTTTTCGTTCTAAAATTTTGCGTACTTCTACAAGAATTGGACTAATAATTAATTCAGAACGTGCTTTTTCTGAACCAGTTGCAATCGCTAACGGTAATCCTTCATTTAAAGCTTCTTTCAGGTAAAAACTCGGTTCTATTGGTTGAATTTCTGGAATAAAACGCTCATTTTCAACCGTAGTTAAATTAAACTCGCGTTTTACTCTTGAAAGGGAAAAATTACTATAGGGCATTAATTATAATAGGATAAAGGTAACAAGTTGGTTTCACATTAATAGTAATACATATAAATAATAATGTAGAGACGTTGCACTGCAACGTCTCCCCGCACTGCAACGTCTCCCCAAATTTTGATTATATTTTTGAACCGAAACTAGATATTAATACTCTGAGGAATCTGAGAAGGGAGTAGATATTTATAGGTAAAACCGTTTCTATTGCGTTGGATGATTTCTGTCTCAATATCCCATAGCTTATTCTGAAATTTCTGCAAAGCTTTTTCTACTAAGCGGCATGTAAAGTAATTATCTGGATAATAACCCAATCTTGTGTAGTAAACAGATCCAAGTAAATAGGTTAAGTTCAATTGTGATTCTGCCTGTTTTATGGGTGGGAGTAAATTGAGATAATCTTGTTCTGTAACTTCACCTTTGAGAATATCAACTGGCTGATAAGCTGCTAGGGGAACAGCTGGTGCATAACTCATTAGTTCTTTCTGAGGGAAGTTAATCGCTGCATGTTGAGCGCTAGCAGTGAAAATAATTAACGTAGTCGCATTAATTAGGTAATCTAAAGTCTGTATACTTCCATCTTCGTCTTCACCAAAATCATAAACTCGTGCACCATCATCAGCTACCACTTCAGCAACCCAATTCTGAAGTTCTGTGTCATTTTGTACATCATCGTTGTTTTGATAGCGAATGCTTAAATAGTCAGACACCCATTCACGAATTGCATTCCAAATTAATAGCGCGTCATCGCGGTAAGGATATACAGGTAACTTATCCTTGTCATCTACTCCACGCTCTTTGAGTTGGTTTGGTAGCATCGCTTTATTGAAACTATAGTTTTGCAAGTCAGCTTCAACCATTGCTCGGGAACTATCAATTGTTGATGAAAATAGTTTATCTATACCACCACCGGGAGCAATTAGAGACTTTTGAGCTCCATCATTTATCAGTAAAGTACCCTCAAAATGCGGACGGAGCAGTAAACTAAGAGCATGATTGTCTGGTAACTGGCGATGAGTTGCGATACACCGAAGGTGTCGGCTTCGCCTATCGCAAATCTACCAACAAATAGGTGAGTTCTTCCTAAATGGCTTAAAGCTTCGTGAAAATTAGAATTTGCCATTTGCACAATAGTTTTTGCAAATAACCAAGCATATTTACCGGATTTAGGTGTAAAAATAAGTTCGTCTTTGGGATTTTGAGTACACTGAATTGCCACTGAGCGCATCAGACGGAATGAATCTGTATCTTTGGGAACTGCAAATAGTGCTAAAGGTGCATAAACATACTTTTGTTCCCTGGGAAAAGTACCGTTAGCAGCCCCTTCTAAACTCTGATAGTCAGCAAGATAAAGTCTTCCTTCCTCTATTGCTGCTGTCAATGAATCATCAGTTCCCATTACTTGTTGATATTGAGCTTCTGTAACCGGGAATTTCTCTTCAAGCTTCTCTAACTGCTTTACCTGCTCAATCATTACGGGATTATATCCAGCAACCTGCATATAGGCAAAGGTTTCATCTTCTTGGAAATCATGAGCTATGTCTGGTAGCTCTATCTCCTTGAATAAATTGTTATACTCCTGTAAACTTTTTACATTTTCTATGGGTTCTGATTTTACATACAAACGTGAAAATAAAAGTTTAGTAATTAAGAGTCCAAAGTCTAGTTCAAAAATCAAATTTAAAAATGGAAGTTGAAAAATCAGATTTAGGAGAGGATTGGATTCTAGGAATACGATTATTCTCAGTAAGGGGTATACCACCCATATCGCTATCACTTGTACGATCAGTTTAATCAGATTTTTCAAAACGTTGTTACGAAAAATCTGAAAAATTTTGGATTTGGAATTAAGTAGAATATTAATTCCAAGTGTTGTGAGTTGTTCAGCTACCAAACGAACCCAAGCTATAGAAGGATATTCCTGTCGAGGAAGCTTATCCACCATCGCAATCGATGGAATATAGGTATAGTTATATTGATATTTACGTCTAGGAGCTTTTAATTTTGGACTATTTTTATTCGATGAATCATCAGTTTCTACCTTAGATTTATCTGATTTACTATCGTAACCAAAATTTTCTTGTTCATTTTGTAACAAAAAAGTCATAAATAATCTTCCTCATCTGTAAGTGTTTTGCAAACTAAAGTATTACAAATTACCCATAATCCCTAATTTATCGAGAGGTTGATATGGATATAAATGTCTGTAATAATACTTTAATTTACTGTTGCGTAAGTTGACTTTATGAATAAATGTCCAATAGGCTCCACCGATCTGGAAACAGTCTTTTAACTCAAGGTTACAGAGGTTTGGCTACTGCACTGATATTTCTCGATACTTTATATCATGCCTTAATTACTTAATGAAAAGTTAAGTTTTTATACTTAAAAATAATCCCATATTTTATGTGCGCGAAGCGCATTGTATTGTCACCTTTAGCGAGTAATAATTTATGTAAGCACGCACCTCGCGAGTTTTTATTAGTAATTGATAATTTATGGTAGATATCCTTATTCTTTCCAATGGTCCTGGAGAAATCACAACTTGGGTACGTCCTGTAGTAAAATCTTTACGGGAAAAACTTGGCAACGATCGCGTGAGAGTCAGAATTTCTGTTGTTCTATCACCTTGTTCTAACGCTAGCGGTAAGGAAGCTGACATTGCTCTTTCTTATCCGGAAGTAGATAGAGTACAACCAGCTAAAGATTTCTTCCCATTTCTACTAACCGGGAAAACTGCCGATAATTGGGATTGGCGAGATAAAGGTGTAGTAGTATTCTTAGGTGGAGACCAATTTTTTCCCGTGGTAATTGGTAAAAGGTTGGGTTATCGTACTGTTGTTTATGCCGAATGGGAAGCAAGATGGCATTCTTTAATTAACCGTTTTGCAGTTATGAAGCCCGAAGTTGCTGCCAATGTTAAACCCAAATATGCCCATAAATTTACCGTCGTCGGCGATTTGATGGCAGAAGCTTCTTCTATTGAGGGGGAAGCACCAATTACCAATTACCAATTACCAATTACCCATTCCCATTTAATTGGTATTTTACCTGGTTCTAAAGCTGCTAAACTTTCCCAAGGTGTACCTTTGAGTTTGGCGATCGCACAATACATTCACGATCAAATACCGGCAACTAAGTTTGTCATCCCTCTAGCTCCAACTTTGGATTTACAAACTTTGGCTAGTTTCGCTGATGCCGATAAAAACCCGATGTCACAATATTTTGGTGGAGTCTCAGCAAAATTAGTTGATTCGGAACCACCTTTTTTACAAACAGCAACAGGTTTGCGAGTAGAACTATCCTTAAAACACCCTGCTTATGATATGTTATCTAAATGCAGTCTCTGCTTAACTACTGTAGGTGCTAATACTGCCGAACTCGGTTCTTTAGGTGTACCAATGCTTGTTTTACTTCCTACGCAACAATTAGATGCAATGCGTGCTTGGGATGGTATACCTGGATTACTCGCTAATTTACCTTTAATGGGTTCTGGTTTTGCTAAATTAATTAATTGGTATTTCCTTCGACGCAAAGGTTTGTTAGCATGGCCTAATATATGGGCACAGTCAGAAATTGTTCCGGAATTAGTTGGTAAATTACAACCTCAAGAAGTCGGAGATATTGCGATCGATTATTTACAAAATCCTCAAAAGTTAGCAGATATGCGTGCTAAGTTGAGAAATGCCAGAGGTGAAACTGGTGCTGCTGATAAATTAACTCAGTTGGTTGTTGAAGAGTTGAATTTACAATTTTCACAACTTTGAATCGGCAAATATATTAAACCAGATATATTTCGATATTCCCGTAGAATCGAAATCCATCTTATTTAAACATTCCCATATATATAAGCTGTTGCAGAAGAGTTCAAGTCGGCAATAACCCCTCTCCAAACCTCTCC
>JBCBQE010000263.1:0-8115 GCA_039820385.1 Cyanobacteria bacterium J06635_10 | reverse complement strand
GGTTTACGTCACAGGGAAAGTATTACTTGTAGTGTTTTAATAGAAAATAATTTTAATTGCTTGTATATCCATAAACTAAGTACAACATAAACACAAATACTTGAGCTATGAATACAAATCATCATGAGCAATTCAATCGATAACTGTTTCATTACAGACCCGTTGGACTTGAATTACATTTCCCATGTCGTAAACCAAGTATTAGAATCGAAACACCATTTAGCTGATATCAAAGATTTACAAACTGCTTTAAAGGAAGTGAGTTTAGAGCATGGTCAAGAAATACAAATGAATCTAGTCTTTGAAGAAAATCAACTGAGTGGATTTAACTTTTCTTTTACCAACGACTCTAGTAAAACGACAGCTACTATTCCTTTCAAGGAGCAGCAAAGCAATATCTCTTCAGAAAAGGGAGATATTATTTCTGGTAAGCAAACAACTTCTTCTGTTGTTGTTACACAATCAGAAAATAACCTCACAGTTTTTTCTTCACCATCTCAAGAGATAACCATTACACCGGGGTTACGAGTAGAAGACCAACATATTATCAATCCGGAACAACCGGAAAATCAAACAATTCTCAAATCGTCATTATCAGTTAAAGGAAATATCAATCCTGACTTAATAAATATTGCCAATCAATTAGCGAATCAACAAGAAATTAATGGATTGTTATTAACTGGATTACCTCTAAAATCAAGTATTAATTTGAAAGGTACTTTACAACAAGAGGAACAACCAGATGTTCAAACTGCTGGATTAGCGATACTTAGACGCTTTGAGCAAGTTTTACCGCAAGAATTCATAGAGTTAAAAGCAGGTGAAACTCCCAAAGCCTTTAATTGGAAAGACCCAGAGTCTAATAAACAATATCGCTTTTGTTTTGAAGCAGCTAAAACTGATTTAGATGGAAATGTCTTAATTCCTGCTTCTTTAAAAGGGTTTGATATAAAATCTGTAGAAATTGAAAGACAAGTATTTGCTGCGACTCTAATAGATTCCAAATACAACCGTTGGAGTATTGAGAAATGTGATTTCAATAAAAATCAGATTCAATCTTTAAAGAAAGCATCACAATCCACACTCCCCAATCATTCAACCGCATCATTGGATGCGGTTGGTGATTTTTCTTATGAAATCTAAAAGTTTCAATCTCTTACTAATTAACTATGTACAGCAAAGAGAAATATGGGTCGAGAAATAAGTTGCACGAACACAACAAGTTAAAGGCTGCTGCTAACATTTATTATTCAGGTATTCTGACATTAGCTACAAATGTATGGACAAAAATAGATACTAGATTGAGCTTAATTTTAGGACTTGGTTTAATTTATTTAACAGTAAGAGAACCACTCCTAATTTCAATTATCTTATCTCTAAGCTTATTCTTCTACTGTTTGAGTAGGATAATTCAACTAATACCTTGGTTGAACAAAATAGTAAACAATAAAATTCATTTTTGGCATATAGCAGGGTTAATTATTGCATTAACTGCGACTTTAACAGTATTTGAATTACCAGCGCACGCAATATTCTTGAGCGGATTAGAAGAATTTCTAGCAGGAATTGCTGAAGAAAGTTCTACAGGAGGAGCAAGCACAATTTCGCCAGAAGCAATAACTTTAGTATTCAACGCAATTCGTGGAGTATTTTTACTATTGGTTGGGGTCGCAGCACTATTTGCTTATAACCAAGCACAACAAGGGAATGACTGGCGACCAATTGCAACTCAAGCAGGTTTAGCAATTGGGATTATTCTTACGATTGATGTAATTACTTTCCTATTTATTGGTGATGGAACTGGAACTGCTGGAGGGGGATAGGAGTGAGGGAGTGAGGGAGGGAGGGAAAGTAAGAGTGAGGGAGTGAGAGAGGGAGAGAGTGAGAGAGAGGAGTGGGGGAGTGGAAGAGTGGGGGAGTGGGGGAATAAATAATACTTGTTACGTTCTGCCTTCTGCCTTTTGCCGTCTGCCTCCTGCCTTTTTGTTATTAAAAAGATGTTGAAATGAATTGGGAAAAAGAGCCGATTAAAGTAAATAAAATATTAGGTAAACAAGCGGGGTTTGGTCCAATTCCAGCGAATCAAATTCTGCCTTGGTTCGCGATTATTACCATAACCTATTTTATTTTTGATGGATTACTTAGTTGGGGAATACCAAAAGTTGCAGTTATCAGTTTTTGGTTAATTCTAAGTTGGTGGTTCGTAACGGGGAAAGACCCAGATAAATACATTAATCGTTTTCGTAAACCCAAAGGCAGTAACTGGATCATCGGTGGTGCTATGTATGTGTCTCCTTTACTTTCTAGAAAAAATAGACAGCAGCTAAAAAAGCATAGACAGTGATGAAAACTTATATTCCTTCAATAAATTCTATCAACCAAAATAATGAAAAGTCACAGTACATTCCCTTTGAAAATGAATTAGATTTGTGCTGTATGGTTCGTATCGAAAGGGACAAACGTAAAGTAGGAGCATTTTTACTCAACCAAGGGGATATCAAGGACGAAAACCAATTTCAAGTAGTTTTCGCGTTCCAAATCAAAGGTATTCACAACCAACTTTATCCAGAAGAAATAGCATCAATATCAGCTTCCATCTCAGAAGCAATGAAATCTATTCTTCCAGGAGAAAAATGTACTTTTCTTCTAGGACGTTATTCGGATGACTCTGCAAGACAAGAACATCTCAATAATCTTGCTCAAAACTGTTCGTTAAAACTACCAGCCATATTAACTCGTAACGAACAAGCAAGAGTACAAGAATTAAATCGTAGAGGAGCAAGGTCAACTTGGCAACAAATTGTATTCTGTACTTGGACTGCGGGTACTTTTGGAGATAATAAAAATGACCCTTTGTCTAAACTAATTTACTATTCGGGTAAAGCAGGACGTTCTTTCTTGGATAACGTTACCGGACGAATATCACAAAGACAAGAGCAACTTCTCAATGTCTTATTGATGAAAGCATATACCCAAGGATTTATTCAGTGGGAAATGCTTTTCAATACTAAAGCTGGATTAGAAGTTTCCCCGCTCAACGATACGCAATTATGGTCGTGGTTGTGGAGAAGATTTAACAAATATGAAGCACCACCGATTCCTCAGTTACTAGTTATTTCAGAAGATAAAGATAGCGGTATTAAATTAACGGAAACCCAAAATTCTCTCAAACATTCCACAACTATCTTGATTTCTGGAGAAAAAGGTAGAAGTTCTTGTCCGGAACACCGTCAATGTACTAACCGCGTTTATGTTAA
The DNA here is from genome assembly GCA_039820385.1 of Cyanobacteria bacterium J06635_10. Taxonomy (GTDB): domain Bacteria; phylum Cyanobacteriota; class Cyanobacteriia; order Cyanobacteriales; family Nostocaceae; genus Rivularia. The sequence goes on along the minus strand of JBCBQE010000263.1, from coordinate 4,858 downwards.
AGATAAAGTATGTGGTGTCTTGACGATGACTGATACCGTTATCGCGTGGATTGATGCAAAAGAACAAATTTCATGGATGTGGAAAGTTCTAAGCGAAAACCACGTCCGAGATACCGAAGCTTGGGTAGAAATTTCAGCAGCGAACCGATATCTAACTCAAGATAATTTACACCGTCAAGCCAAGCAAACTAAAGCTGCTAGAGAACGAGCTTTATTTAAGGGAACTGGTAGAGATGTAGGTGCTGAAATCAAGCAGGAGGAAAGTTTTGATGCACAGAAGAAATTATATAAAGGTGCTGTTCCTCTTAACTGTGCGGTGGTGTTCTTAGTGTACCGCGAGAATGCAGAAAGTTTAGACCTTGCTTGTAACTTACTCTGCAATAGTTTTGGTACTGCTAAAGTAGTTCGAGAAAGAAACATTGCTGCTCAAATCTGGTTAGAAACTTTACCCATTACTTGGCGAAGGATATTACATTCGAGTTCAATTCTGAGCGAAAGACGACTAGTTTTAGAAAGTGAAACAGTCGCTGGAATTTTACCGCTGACTCTACCTAAAAAGCTTGACGATAAAGGTGTAGAATTTCTCACTAATCGAGGTGGTAAACCTGTTTGCGTAGACTTGTTCACTCATACCCAACACGCATTAATTACAGGTAAAACTGGTTCTGGTAAATCAGTATTGCTGTGGCGATTTATGCTCGATGCTTTATCCCAAGGGATACCTATTGTTGGAATGGATATACCCGCAGCCGATGGAGAAAGTTCTTTTAAAACTGCAATTGAGTTATTGGGGGATGCTGGTGCTTATTTTGATTTATCCCGCGCTTCTAATAACCTAATGGAACCTCCAGATTTACGGAACTTTGATGCAGAAGAACGAGCTTCGCGAATGAAATCGTGGCGTTCATTTATACGCAATGCTTTGAGCGTGATAGTTATGGGACGCTTAGATGCTCCCCATCTAGCACAACGAGTAGATGCAATTTTGATGCAAGCACTGGATGTGTTTCTAAGCGACCCCGATATTATCGAACGTTATAACTTGGCATTCTCCAAAGGTTGGAAATCACCCGAATGGCAGGATATACCAACACTAAAGGATTTCTCCCGGTTTTGTTCCATTGCTCGACTAAATATTAAAAAACCCGAAGCTATTGACCATCAAGCAATCAACCAAATCACCAGCCAAATTGCCGCATTATTGGTAAGTCCTTTAGGTACAGCTATAGGTAAACCCAGCAGTTTTTCTCCAGAACCAATGGTTAAATTCTATGCTTTAACAGGTTTGAGTAACGACCAAGATTCTTACACAATGGCTGTGGCTGCAAAAGCCGCGTGTTTGAGGGTAGCGCTTTCCCATCTCAAAAGCCTTTTTATTGGTGACGAACTTTCTGTACTGTTCCGTAAAGATGGCTTCAGCGCAATGGTAGGAGAACTTTGCGCTACAGCACGGAAAGATGGATTAAGTATAGTTTTATCCAGTCAAGACCCAGATACAATTTGTCAATCGGTAGCAGCGGCGATGATTATGCAGAATATCAGCTACAGAATAACTGGATGTATTACTTCAAATGCCGTTGCTTCCTTTGAGAAGTATCTGTCATATCCGGTTGAAATCATTGCTCATAATGCTTCGGAATCGTTCTTTCCCCGTCGTTCCGATTTGTATTCATGCTGGTTAATCGAGAAAGGAGGACGATTTTGGCAAACTAGATTTTATCCAGGAGAAATGGCTTTAGCAGCTATAGCCACAAATCAAGAAGAACGCAGTACTCGTCGAGCAATTTTGTCTCAATACCCCAATACCACTAAAGGACAATTACAGGGGTTAGCTGAATTTACCAGGGTTTATGTTTCATCTATTAAACAAAACAGAGATTTATCACATATCAATGGAGAAGGTAAAAATGTATCAGAAAAAGATAAAGCTGAAGACAAGGAAACGCCAACGAATACGTAGATTTCCAGGTAAGAGTAGAGAGGGTAGAAGACATAAATCTGAAGCTACAACAAAAAGAACCAACTCTTTACGTTTTGCACCCTCTTACTTCTGCCTTCTAATCAAAAGTGTTTCAATAATTGGGATAACAGTTGCGAGTATAAATCTGATTGCATTTAATTCTTCGTTTGCAGCAACTTCAGATATATCTGACAATAATGCTGTTGCTCAAACTCAAGGTACAACATTTAATAAGAATTCATCAGATGAAATTCAGGGATTTATTGATGATGTACGTTCTTTTGTTCGCGGTGATTTTTTCGGTAACATCAAGCAGCTCGTTCAAAATTCAATCGGTTCGGTTGATATCCCCGATTTAGGTCAAGTCGTCAGCGAAATCATGAAAGGTTCGCTCCCACAAGATGGAGTTACATCTAACAAATTAGAAAACAACCTTCCTAACTCCTATGCGATTCGCCAAGATTTAGCTAATCAAAGTGAAAGAGTAGGAGCAGTTGAAGTTTCACAGAGTAAAACTCTTTCTAAGAATGCTCAACAACAATCTCTTAAAACTCTTGAATTAAGCGCTAGTTCTGAAATTGAATCAAGTCAAATGTCAGATGATTCTCAAAAGACTGATACTTCGCAGCAAATTCTTCAGAACATTTCCCAACAGCTAAAAAATAACGCTGCAATTGCCAATCTTCAATATAAGGAAGCTTCACAAGCAAGACATGACAGGGCTTTGGGGTTAAATCTAACTGCTCAAGTTGCACAAGAACTTAATGCTGCTAATATTGGCGATCGCCAAACTCAGATTTCTACTGGAAACCGTGCTGTATCGCAGGGTTCTTTGTTGATGATGCCGGGAGGAGCCGTCTTAGGAAGAGTGAGGGAGTGAGAGGTGGAGGGAGTGAGGGAATCAATTGATTGTGATTGATAATAATCCATTTTGAGGAAGTATTCATCATGCAAATTAGTAATTTTATAGTACCATCTCACTATTGCACGTCAGCTTATTCCCATTTCACTTCTCTGCTCTCCTCACACTTTCCCTCCCTCTCTCACTCTCTCCCTCCCTCACTCTTTGCCCAAGCCGATAATTATTCCGACTCGGCTGTTGGCATCAGTTTAGTCAGAAGCAGTATCGAACTGAGTCAACAAACCGTTGAATCTTGGAATAAAGTATGGGGAGATGTCGTTAACCCTTCGGGAGCATTATGGGCTGGCTTATGTAATTTAGGTACGACATTAGCAGCATTAAGTATCATCATTCTTGCCATAAAAATGGCTGCCGATTATCAAGAAAAGCGGTTTTTATGGTCGGAATTAGCTGCATCTGTTATCTACCCTTTGGTTATTGCTCTTTTTTTAGGAAGTAACGGTTATTTACTTTCCCAAACCGTGCTTATTATTAGAAATATTGGTCATCAACAAGTTGTCAGCGTTCTTGATATTCAACTAGCCGATACAACTTTTAAAAGTGCAATATCTAATGTCACCTTGACTCAAAATGTTAAAACTCAAGTATCTACAATTTATGCTGAATGTCAAGGAAAAACTGGTAAACCTCTGACAGATTGTCTCCAAGAAAAAAGACCAATTGTAGAAGAAATTCTCGAAACAGCAGAAGAACAAAACAATGCACCATTAGAACAAGCACGACAAGCTGTTGCAGAATTAAAAGATTTTGTACAAAATCCTGGGACAGTTTTTAATGCTTCTATTTCTTTAATATTAGTTACTTTTCTGTATGCTCTCCAATGGGCTTTCGTTAATATTTTAGAAGCTGCACTAATGATGACTGCTACATTCGCACCAATTGCTTTGGGATTAAGTTTATTACCTTTAGGGTCAAAACCAATATGGGCTTGGGCTAGCGGTTTTATCTCTTTATTTGGAGTGCAGTTGGGCTACAACATTGTGGTGGGTTTAGCTGCAACCGTAATTGTTTCTGCTGGGGCACAAAGCGCTTCCGATTTGGCTTTTCTAGCATTTATCAGTATCTTTGCTCCTGCACTTGCACTTTTGATAGCGGGTGGTGGAGGAATTGCACTTTATACAGGTATTAATAGTAGAGTTCCAGCACTTGTAAATGCAGCTTTTGATGGTGTGGTTGCCGTAGCTACTGGTTTCGTGAAGTAAGGCAGGAGGAAGAAGGCAGAGGGCAGAAGGAAAGAAAGGAAAAAAAAGAAAGGAGGTTATAAGTAAGGATAAATATATTATCTAGACTTTCAGCTTTTTAAGGGTTGTAACCATAATTTTTTGCAGTTGTTCTACTTCGTTCAACATAGGTATGAAAAGTTCATTGTTAGTTAATTTAACCCGTTGAGCAATTATTAATTGTGTATCTAATTCTCGTAATGAACCTAGAGATATATGAAGAAATCTAATATATTCATTTGTACTTTGTCTTCCATATCCCTCTGCAATATTTGAGGCTACCGAAACTGCTGAACGTCTAATTTGACTAGTTAATCCGTAAAGTTCCGATTCTGGGAAGTGACTTGTCAATTCATAACATCTTACAGCTAAATCAACGCTTCGCTTCCAAATAAACTGTTCTCTATAGCTCATAAACTAAAGTCGTAAATGTTAATTCCTAAAATATTATCATCTTTTTTCTTTGTCCTTATTTCTTCTTACCCTTCTGCCTTCTGCCCTCTTCCTTCTGCCCTTTTAAATAAATGTTGAAATCTCTAAAGCAGGTTAGAAAACCTAAGTTGTTGCTTGATTCTAAAGATGTTCTACCTCTGTGCTTTGTCGGACTGACAATATTTAGCTTAATAAGTTTTTTATTCCTATTGTTTTTAAGTTTTAAAGTAAATCAACTTGCTGCTAGAAAAACAACGTTTGTGCAATTAGTTAACGGTCGCGCTTTAGTTCCCGGAATAATACCATCCCAATTAAAAGTCAAAT
>JBCBQE010000262.1:0-8119 GCA_039820385.1 Cyanobacteria bacterium J06635_10 | reverse complement strand
AAGCCTTCTGGGATATTTTGCGTAATGGCGTAGATGCTATTACTGAAGTGCCATTGAGTAGATGGGATATTGATAGTTTTTACGATCCACAAGCAGCTACACCAGGGAAAATGAATACTCGCTGGAGTGGCTTTCTCGAAGAAGTGGATCGATTTGAACCAAGTTTTTTCGGGATTGCTCCCCGTGAGGTAAAGCATATAGATCCCCAGCAAAGACTTTTGTTAGAAGTAAGCTGGGAAGCTTTAGAAAATGCTGGAATAGTCCCGGAATCCTTAGCAGGTAGTCAAACTGGTGTATTTATCGGCATCAGCACTGTTGATTATCATAGGCTTGTCTACAAAGATTGTTTGCATCTAGAAGCATATAGTGGTGCTGGGACTGCCTGTTCAATTGCTTCCAATCGCTTATCCTATCTGCTAAATTTACGCGGTCCTAGTATAGCAATAGATACAGCTTGCTCCTCATCCCTGGTAGCAGTAAACTTAGCCAACCAAAGTTTGCAGAGCGGAGATTCCAACCTGTGCTTAGTTGGTGGAGTAAACTTGATTTTGTCTCCAGAACCAACTATCAGTTTTTCTCAAGCACGCATGATGGCTTCTGACGGCCGCTGTAAGACATTTGATGCTAGTGCTGATGGCTATGTCCGAGGTGAAGGATGCGGAGTTGTAGTCCTCAAGCGTTTAGAAGATGCTCTCAGAGATGGGGACAACATTCAAGCAGTGATTAAAGGCTCAGCAGTTAACCAAGATGGTTTAACTAACGGACTTACTGCACCAAATGGTCCTTCTCAGCAAGCAGTTATTCGTCAAGCATTAGAAAAAGCTCAGGTCAAACCAGCCCAAATAAGTTATGTTGAAACACATGGGAGTGGTACCTCATTGGGAGATCCAATTGAGGTGAATTCTCTTAAGAAAGTTTTGACTGAAGGTAGGGAAGCCAATCAAACTTGTTATATTGGCTCGGTAAAAACTAATATCGGTCATTTGGAAGCAGCAGCAGGAATTGCTGGATTAATCAAGGTGGTTTTATCGCTACAAAATCAAGAAATTCCACCCAATTTGCATTTCAAGCAGTTAAATCCCTATATCAAAATTAAGAATACTCCAATCAAAATTCCGACTTCACTTCAAAAATGGTCTACTGATAGTAGATTAGCTGGTGTGAGTTCTTTTGGTTTTGGTGGCACTAACGCTCATATAATTGTTGAAGAAGCACCATTGCAATCAAAAAGCAACAAGGCAAAAGTCAAAAAATCAGACTTTAATCAGCGTCCGCATCACATTTTAACTTTATCAGCTCAGTCCGAACCAGCTTTGCAAGAGCTAAGGCAAAAATATAAAGATTTTTTAATTAATGATTCAAATACGTCCATTGATGATATATGTTTCACTGCTCATACAGGGCGATCGCACTTTAAGCATCGTTTAGCAATTATTGCATCTGACAAGCAAGAATTAGCTGATAAATTAGCTTTAATTAGCGATCGAGAAGAAATTAACGGCGTATTTAAAGGAAAACTCTCTACTAATAATAAATCACCTTTAATAGCCTTTCTATTTACCGGACAAGGTTCCCAGTACATAAATATGGGAAGACAGCTTTATTCCACCCAACTAGTCTTCCGTGAAACTATATTAAAATGCAATGAAATTCTCAAACCTTATTTAGAAAAATCTCTTTTAGAGGTTCTTTATCCCGAAAATAATCAAGAATTAGAAAATTCAATAATAGACCAGACAGCTTACACCCAACCAGTTTTATTTGCAATCGAATATGCTCTGTATAAACTATGGCAATCCTGGGGAATAAAGCCTTCGGTAGTAATGGGTCATAGTGTGGGAGAATATGTTGCAGCCACAGTGGCAGGAGTATTTAGTCTAGAAGATGGATTAAAGCTGATTTCCCTAAGAGGACGGTTAATGCAACAATTACCTCCTGGTGGTGAGATGTTAGCTGTAAGGGCATCCCATGAGCAAGTAAATCAACTGATTAGCCCATACTCTGATAAAGTTGCAATTGCAGCAATTAACGGACCCCAAAATGTGGTCATTTCTGGTGAATCAGATGCGGTTGGGACGGTTCGGGAGAAATCAGAATTACAAGGAATTAAGACAAAACAACTGCAAGTATCCCACGCTTTCCATTCACATTTAATGGAACCGATGTTAGCGGAGTTTACGCTCATAGCATCAGAAATTACCTACAATCAACCGAATATTCCACTGATATCAAATGTCACGGGAACTAGAGCAGACGATAGTATTGCCACAGCAAACTACTGGGTAAATCATGTTCGCCAACCGGTGAATTTTGCCCAAGGTATGGAGAGTTTGCATCAAGAAGGTTATGAAGTCTTCCTAGAAATTGGTCCCAAGCCGATTTTGTTAGGGATGGGAAGACAGTGTTTAGCGGAAGATGATCGAGTATGGTTACCTTCTCTGAGACCTTCTCAAGAAGACACTCAGCAAATGCTACAAAGCTTGGGTGAATTATATGTGCGGGGAGTTAAAGTTGACTGGTTGGGGTTTGATAAAGATTATCCTCGAAACAAAGTAATATTACCCACTTATCCATTTCAACGACAACGTTATTGGATTGAATCTACAGAATTAAATTGTCAAAAGGGTGAGGTATTAACAAATATTCTTAAGAGTTTGAGTAAGGGTAAAATTAAAGAGGTTAATCAGCTATTACAAGCTACTGGTGAACTATCTGATGTCGAAAAAGAATTAGCGCCTAAACTGTTAAATTTACTTTTCAAACAACATGAAGAGCAATTAAATTCTGAGGTAAATATTGATGATTACTGCTATGAATTAGAATGGAAGCCTTTACCTCTAAATCTTCAAAAGTCTTCTGATAAAAAATTAAAAAATACATTTGAACACTGGCTGATTTTTGCAGACTACAGCCAAGTGGGAGAAACTTTAGCTCAATTATTACAAAATAAAGGTCATGTTTGTACTTTACTGTATCCAGATACTAACTATAGTGACCCAGAAAAAAGAGTATATGGCGTGACACCTAATGATGCAGAAGATTTTCAAAGATTATGCCAAGAAATAAAAAGTGATAGTCTATCTGCTGTGACAGGAATTATTCATCTGTGGAGTTTAAATACAGAATTTGAAGAAGAATTAAATCCTGAAAATTTAGAAAAAGCCAAAATTTTAGGTTGTGGTAGTGTTTTGTATATGCTACAAGCATTAACATCAATTATTGACTCTCAAATTTCCAATTTGTGGTTAATTACCAAAGGATGTCAAAATATCACACGGAAGGTAAATAAAAAATCAAATAAAATACAACTACAAGATACACTTTTATGGGGTTTAGGTAAGGTAATAGCTTTAGAACATCCAGAATATAAATGTCGATGTTTAGATTTAGCACCTCAATTTGATACTACTGAAGATGCATCAATATTACTGGAAGAAATTTTAAATTGTGATTTAGAAAATCAAATAGCTTATCAACTTCAATTACGTCATGTAGCTCGACTCACTAAAAAACAAATAAAACCAGAAAACAACCAAAAGCACTTATATATTCAAGAAAATGCCAGTTATCTGATTACCGGTGGTCTTGGTGCTAATGGTTTAGAAGTAGCTCAATATTTAGTGGGACGAGGAGCAAAAAATATTGTGTTGAGTTCCCGTCGAGAACCATCAGAAACAGCTCAAAAAATTATTCAAAAATTAGTTCAAAAAGGAGTAAACATTTCAGTTTTATTGGGAGATATTTCTCAAGAACAAGATGTCGCTAAAATTATTAAAGAAATCAATTCATCTTTGCCTCCACTTAAAGGGGTGGTTCATGCAGCAGAAATCATCAATGATGGTTTATTACAAAGTATGAGTTGGTCTACTTTTGTTCAAGTTCTTGCGCCTAAAGTTGATGGTAGTTGGTATTTGCATCAATTCACTCAAGATATTAATCTAGACTTTTTTGTTTGTTTCTCCTCAATAGCTTCATTAGTGGGTTCACCAGGTCAAGGAAATTATGCAGCAGCCAATGCTTTTATGGATGCTTTAGCTCACTATCGTCACTCCATGGGTTTACCAGGATTGAGTATCAACTGGGGATCGTGGAGTACAGCAGGGATGGCTGCAAACTTGGATAGTCGTCATATGGGAATTACTCCTCTGACAACAGATCCGGGATTGCAAATTTTTGGACAACTGCTAGGGCTATCTTTACCACAGGTGGGAGTTTCAGCCGTGGAATGGTCAGTATTCCAGGAGCAATTTAGTTCTGGTAATCAAATCCCATTGCTAAGGGAGTTAGTAGAAGTCAAGCCAACTTTGAAAAAGCAGCATAAGCTTTTAGAACAATTAGAATCTGCCTCAAGGGGTGAGCGCCAAAGTATTTTAACAGATTACATTAAAATCGAAGTTGCTCGGGTACTGGGTATGACAGCTTCTCAAATTGATGTGCAACAGTCTATTAACACAATGGGCTTTGACTCCTTGATGGCTGTGGAATTGAGGAATCGGCTTCAAACTGATTTGGGAGTTGATGTATCGGTTGTCAATTTTCTAGAAGGTAACAGTATCTTTGATTTAGTGACTCTAATTTTGGAGCAACTGAATCAAGTTGATCGGATTCAAGCAATTGAATCACCTTTTAGGAAGCAAATTTCCAGTTTGGATAGCAATGATAATATTTATCCCTTATCCTGGGCACAAGAGCGACTATGGTTCCTCAACCAACTGGAAGGAAAAAGTGCCACTTACAATATTCCAGCAGTGGCTCGGGTCAGTGGTAACTTAGATATTAATGCTTTACAACAAACTTTATCGGAAATAGTACAGCGCCACTCAGTACTAAGGACAAGCTTCCAAAGTGAGAATGGTAAACCAATACAGGTAATTGATCCAGAAGCCACCATTAAAATAACAGGGGTGGATTTACAGCAATTAGAAACAACAGAACAAGAAACTTTAGTTATTGAACAAGCACAACTGGAAGCAAATACCCCCTTCTCACTAGAAAATGATCCATTAATCAGATGTAGTTTGTTGCAGTTATCGACCTCAGAATATGTGTTTTTATTAACAATGCACCATATTATCTCCGATGGTTGGTCAATGGGGGTATTCATGCAAGAACTATCAAGTTTATATAAAGCTTTTATAGAGGGGGAAGAATCACCCCTAGGACAATTACCGATTCAATATGGTGACTTTGCAGTTTGGCAAAGAGAATATTTAAGTAGTGAAATTTCTACTCAACTTGATTACTGGAAACAACAGTTGAGTGGTGCGCCTTCTTTATTACAATTACCTACGGACTATCCTCGTCCGAGCGTACAAAAATATCAAGGTAGCACTAAACGGTTTAGTATAAATACTGGTTTAACCACTAAGTTGCAAAGCCTTTCTCAGGAGTTGGGTACTACCTTATTTATGACCTTGTACGGGGCATTTAGCACATTATTGTATCGCTATAGTGGTCAGTCGGATATTTTAATCGGTTCTCCCATAGCCAATCGCAATCGCAGTGAAATTGAAGATTTAATTGGCTTTTTTGTAAATACCTTGGTGTTAAGAAGCAACTTTGAAAATAATCCCAGTTTCAAGGAGTTACTTGTACAAGTTAGGGAAACTACACTTAAAGCTTATGAAAATCAAGATGTACCTTTTGAACAAATAGTAGAAGCATTACAACCACAACGCTCCCTAAGTCATTCTCCTTTGTTCCAGGTGATGTTTGTGTTGCAAAATGCATTCATGGATGATGTGGAATTACCTGGTGTAACTTTAAGTCAGATTCAACTTGAAAGTACAATTGCTATGTTTGATTTAACCTTGTCAATTACAGAAACTGAACAAGGCTTGGTGGGTGAATGGGAGTACAATACTGACTTGTTTAAAGATGAGACAATTGAGCGAATGGTTGCTCACTTCCAGAATCTACTTGAAGCAATTGTGGAAAATCCGCTCACAAATGTGGGTAGCTTAAATTTACTCACTCCATGGGAACGTCATCAATTATTGGTTGAGTGGAACGATACCGCAACAGTTTATCCCAAAGATAAATGTATTCATCAGTTATTTGAGGAGCAGGTAGAAAAAACACCACTATCCATAGCAGTAGTATTTGAAGAAGAACAAGTAACCTACGAACAATTAAATCAACGAGCTAATCAACTAGCACATCATCTGCAAACCCTGGGAGTCGAACCGGAAGTGTTGGTGGGGATTTGTGTGGAGCGTTCTATTGATATGATTGTGGGACTGTTGGGGATACTAAAAGCTGGTGGTGCTTATGTACCACTTGACCCCAATTATCCCCCAGAAAGATTGAGCTATATGTTGAGGGATTCTGATGTTGGGGTGTTAGTTACTCAGAGTTCATTGTTGGAATTTTTACCAGAGCATAATGCAGGGGTGGTTTGTTTAGATATTGATTGGGGTGCGAGCTCCGAACAATCCCAGTCAAATATTGATGCTGGGGTAACTTCCGATAATTTAGCTTATGTGATTTATACTTCTGGTTCTACTGGTAAACCTAAAGGAGTAATGAATACCCATCAAGCTAATGGTCGTTTTACACAGACTGCAATTAAAGAATATAAGATTACAGCAACCGATAGGGTGCTTCAGTTTGCTTCAATTAACTTTGATGCAGCAGTTGAAGAAATTTATCCCTGTTTGTCTACGGGGGCTACTTTAGTATTGCGTACCCCCCAAATGCTCGCTGATGTGCAGACGTTTTTCCAAGCTTGCACAGATTTGCACTTAACCGTGTTGGATTTACCAACCGCTTACTTTATTCAGTTAGTGGCTGATTTAGAAAGCACACAAGTGACTATACCAGAATCTTTGCGGTTAGTGATTATTGGTGGTGAAAAAGTACTGTTAGAACCAGTCAGATACTGGCTTGAATATGTTAGCAAATCTAGTTTGAGCGATCGTTTGCAACTAATTAACACTTACGGACCAACAGAAACTACAGTTACTGCCATACTTTATCCGATTCAAAGCAGTATCTGGTCAGGGAAAAACCAAGTACCCATCGGTCGCCCCATAGCCAACACCCAAATCTACATTCTAGATTCGCACCTACAACCCGTACCTATAGGTGTACCCGGAGAACTCTACATCGGTGGTGATGGCTTAACCAGAGGCTACCTCAACCGTCCCCAACTAACATCAGAAAAATTCATACTTAATCCCTTTGATAATTCAAAAAGGCTTTACAAAACAGGTGACCTGGCTCGTTACTTACCCGATAGAAATATAGAATTCCTTAGTCGCATCGATAACCAAGTGAAGATTCGCGGTTTCCGTATCGAGTTGGGAGAAATAGAAGCAGTCCTAACCAGCCATCCTCAAGTTAATCAAGCTGTCGTCATTGCTCTTGAAGAAAACACTGGTAGTAAACGTCTAGTAGCCTACTCCGTAGCAAATTCCGAAATAACAACTCAACAACTACGTGAATACCTCAAGGAACAGCTACCGGACTACATGGTACCCAGTGCCTTTGTCACCTTAGACAGCTTACCATTAACACCTAACGGAAAAGTAGACCGTAAAGCATTACCAGCACCCGCTATAGAACGAGATACTGTATACACAGTACCACGTACACAAAGTGAACTTCAACTGACTCAAATCTGGTCATCCGTTTTGAATATCACTCAAGTGGGAGTAAAAGACAACTTTTTTGATTTAGGAGGTCATTCCCTACTAGCTGTCCGTCTCATGTCCGAGATTCAAAAACAATTCCACAAAAATCTACCTTTAGCTACCCTTTTCCAAAGTCCTACTATAGAACAACTAGCACTTGCTCTTGTTTCCGACTCATTTGAAGAACTTTACAAAACTCTAGTCCCAATTCAACCAAACGGTTCACTACCACCTTTATTCTGTGTACCAGGAGCAGGAGGAAATGTTCTCTATTTCCACCACTTAGCACGATATCTGGGAACAAATCAACCATTCTATGGTTTACAAGCACAAGGTCTTGATGGTGAAACTTTACCACTTAAAAGTATTGAAGAAATAGCCACCCAATATATTCAAGCAATTCAAACAATTCAACCAACCGGTCCTTACTTCTTAGCTGGTCATTGCTTTGGGGGTCAAATTGTATTTGAAATGGCGACTCAATT
>JBCBQE010000261.1:0-8133 GCA_039820385.1 Cyanobacteria bacterium J06635_10 | reverse complement strand
CTACAGAGAAAGAATATAAAGGTTAATTGTTCTCCATTGAGAAAAACATTTCGTTTTTGATGGAAGAGAAACAACTACGCTAGTAGCTAAATTAACTTGTATTTATGCTTGTATGCTAATAATAGCGTGCTTGCGAACGTTATGATGTAATACTTCATGCATAAATGCTATACGTAATGTCTTTATGACTTAACTGGAAAAAGCTAATTGTTTTACTGGAGAAAAATATTAAAAATGAGACAAAAATTATTATTAACAGGATTGATTGCTGCTTTAGTCATCAGCGCGGGGTGTGAAGCACTCAGCAATAATTCAAAAAAAATTCTCATTGTTTATTCCGGTAGAAACAAGAAACTAGTTTCCCCAATATTAGAACAAGCAAAAAAAGACTTAAACCTGGATATTAGAGTGCGTTACGGTAAAACCTCTGAATTGGCGATCGCACTTTTAGAGGAGGGAGACAAAAGTAAAGCAGACGTATTTTTCGGACAAGATGCCGGTGCTTTAGGTGCTTTGGAACAACGGCAACGTACTGTAACAATTCCGTCAGAGTTACTTGAGCAAGTGGATTCGCGTTTTCGTTCGCCTACGGGAAATTGGGTAGGAATTTCCGGACGTGCTCGTGTAGTTGACTACAATACAAAGTTAGTTGAAAAAAAGGACTTGCCGAAAACAGTTTGGGAATTAACGGAACCAAAATGGCGTGGTAAAGTTGCTTGGGCACCTACAAATGGTTCTTTTCAGTCATTCGTCACAGGAATGCGAGTAGCAGAAGGAGAGGAAAAGACATTGGAATGGCTGAAGGCGATGAAAGCCAACGGTGTGAAAAAGTACGGTAACAATGTGTCAATAGTCAAGGCTTTAGGAAGGGGTGAAGTTCATCTTGGTTTAGTAAATCACTATTATCTACCCCGGTTTACCAAAGACGATCCTAACTTCCCCGTGGCTCATCACTTCACCAATGGGGATGCTGGAGCAATGATTAACGTTGCAGGGTTAGCAATTCTCAAAACTACTAACCAAGAAAAAGATGCTCAAGAATTTATCAAGTATATGGTTAGCCCCAAAGCCCAAAAATACTTCGCTTCCAAGACTAACGAGTATCCCTTGGCGAAAGGAGTAGAAGCAGATAGTTCCTTAGTACCTTTGAGTAAACTCAATCCTCCTAAAATTGACTTATCACAACTATCAACTTTGGAAGAAACCTTAAAGTTACTGGAAAAAGCAGGAGTTGTTTAATTAGGAGTTAGGAGTTGTAGAGACGTAGCACTGCTACGTCTGTACAGGAGTTATGAGTTAGTAGTTAAAATTTCTCCCCATCTCCCCATCCCCCCATCTCCTCATCTCCCTCTCTCCCCCTCCCCCATCCCTTCACAAACAAGGAGTACTTAAAAGTGTCAAAGGCGGCTCGCCCCCCATTATTTCTGACAATCGCAGCAGTTGTAGTAGCGATCGCGATTGCTTTACCGTTGTTTTATTTGGTGATTCGTGCGTTTGCTGCTGGTGGGGAGGAATTATTGCAATTATTTACCCGCCAGCAAAATATCATCATTTTGTTCAATAGTATTGTTTTGATGATAGCTGTAGCGTTATTATCTGCGCTAATTTCCGTACCTTTGGCATTTTTAACCGTACGAACGGATTTACCAAAACGGCGTTTTTGGTTGATAGTAACGACATTGCCTTTGGCAGTACCTAGCTATGTTGGCAGTTTTGCATTAATTGGAGCTTTTGCACCGCGGGGTAGTTTTCTACAACTTCTACTTGAACCTTTGGGAGTGGAGGAATTACCTTCTATTTATGGTTGGTTTGGTGTGATTTTCGCATTGACTTTGTTTACCTATCCCTACATGTTATTAAGTCTGCGTTCGGCATTGCAAGGGTTAGATCCTTCCTTGGAAGAAGCTGCTCGCAGTATGGGTTACAACGGTAGAGAAACTTTTTTTAAAATTGTTCTACCACAGTTGTATCCATCATTAATTGCCGGAGGTTTATTGGTAGCATTGTATGCGTTACGAGATTTTGGTACCCCTTCCTTAATGCAGTTTGATGCCTTTACCCAGGCGATTTTTATCCAATATCAAGCCAGTTTTAACCGTGATGCAGCGGCGGCTTTATCTTTGATGTTGGTAGCTATAGTAATGTTTATCTTGTGGCTAGAATATCGAATGCGTTCCCGTGCTGCATATTACACTCGGGGTACGGCATCGTTTCGTCGGGTGAAGCTTGTTAAATTAGGTGTATGGAAGTTACCAGCCCTTGCTTTTTGCGGGATAATTACTTTTTTGGGTGTGGTATTACCTGTAGTCACAATTGTATTTTGGTTAATCCAAGGATTTTTAACTGAATACGAATTTATTGACTTACTAGAACCTACCTTAAATTCAATTACCGCAGCGGGTTTAGCAGCAATTGTTACAACTTTGTTTGCCTTACCAATTGCCATATTATCAGTACGCTTCCCTTCTAAAATTATTGCTATTGTAGAGCGTTCTACTTATATTTGTTTTGGTGTACCGGGAATTGTTGTAGCTTTATCGTTGGTATTTTTTGGTGCGAATTATTTCCCGCTATTATACCAAACTTTACCGATGCTGATTTTTGCATATTTGATCTTATTTTTGCAGCAATCAGTAGGAACTGTGCGTACTTCTTTATTACAGGTAAATCCTAAAATAGAAGAAGCGTCACGTAGTTTAGGTAAATCATCCTGGGAGACTTTAAAACAAATCACCTTACCTTTAGTAAGTCCAGGTATTTTAAGCGGTACAGTATTGGTATTTCTGACAGCAATGAAAGAATTACCTGCTACTATGTTGCTATCGCCAATAGGCTTTGATACCCTCGCAGTAGAAATTTGGAAAGCAACAGAAAATGTAGATTTTGCTGATGCAGCCGCAGCTTCATTGATGATATTGATAGTATCTATGGCTTCAACATTTTTTGTCTTATCCCAAGAGAAAGGGAATAGATAATAGGATTGCGGAGAGGGGGAGGGGGAGATGGGGAGATGGGGAGATGGGGAGATGGGGAGATGGGGGGAGATTTTAACTTGAAAGCTTAGTGTTATACATGGGTGATAAATTACTTTATTTAAATATTTTTAATTATTATCAATAAATCACGATATAGATAAATTCCTTTTTTTATGATTTCTTTGAAGGAAAAAGTTTTAGATTTTACTCTGTATAATTCTGGTTTCAAGCTAGTCAGAAATTAGATTCATCTAAAATCCAAAATCCAAAATCTAAAATCCAAAATCGATTGAATTATGCAACAAGAAATTCTCAGCTTAGAAAATATTACTAAATTATTTGCAGAAAGTGAAATTCCTGCGGTGAATAATGTCTCCTTGACATTACAAGAAGGAGATATACTAGCTTTATTAGGTCCTTCCGGTTGCGGTAAAACAACTTTGTTGCGAATAGTTGGCGGTTTTGAATATCCGCAAACCGGAGAAGTTATAATTGGTAAACAGAAAGTTTGCTGTCCTGTTACTTGGATACCACCGGAAAAACGGGATGTTGGCATTGTATTTCAAGATTATGCACTTTTCCCCCATCTAACGGTAGCCCAAAACGTTGCTTTCGGCTTAAAAAATCCGGACAAACATCAGGTACAAAAAAGAGTTTCCGAAGTATTAAACTTGGTAAGACTCGAAAATTTAGAAAACCGTTATCCTTACGAACTTTCTGGAGGGCAGCAGCAACGAGTCGCCTTAGCTCGTGCTTTAGCACCCAAACCAAAATTAATGCTTTTAGACGAACCATTGTCTAATCTTGATATCCAAGTTAGATTACAATTGCGAGAAGAAATCCGAGATATTCTGAAACTAGCTGGTACTTCCGCAATTTTTATCACTCACGATCAAGAAGAAGCCCTAGCAATTGCAGATGTAGTAGGGGTGATGCGTTTGGGGCATTTAGAACAAATTGGCACGCCAGAAGAAATTTACACTCATCCTGCATCGCGCTTTGTAGCGGAATTTGTTACCCAAGCCAACTTCTTACCTGCTCGCCGTCAAGGTAATGTTTGGCAAACAGAAATTGGTGATTTTGAAATCAAGGGGAATCATAAACAGAATACAGGGGAGATAATGATTCGTCAAGAAGACTTAATTTTAGAAGTTGATAAAGATGCTGATGATGATGCTGAGATCAAGATTACCAAACGCCACTTTTTAGGGAGAGAGTATCGTTATTGTTTGGAGACTCCTTCCGGTAGAGAAATTCATGCTAGAACAATGACAGATATAGTTTTATCTGAAGGAACATCTGTAAAAGTATCGATCGCAGATGATGCTGTGAGAGTTTTTCCGGAGTGATTAAGTATAAGTAACTATAGCTGATTTGATCGGAATTAATTGGACGGGCAAGGATGCCCGTACCACAAGATTTTGTTATTTTATATCTTTTGCGCTTGCTTTGGTTTGATAAAAAAAATACTGAAAAAAACTCTGTGCCCCTCTAGGCTTCCCTCTATGCTCCGAGGCTGCAAAAAAAATGAGTTCAATGCAAACGTGGAATTTGATAATTGAGGCTCCCGGTTAGGAATCGAGGGCTAGTAACGGATTCTTGATTTTATCCACATAAAGCTTTATTCTTTAATAGCAGACGAACTAGATTTAGCGAGATAAATCCCCAATAAAACCATAGCAAATGCCACACCATTCAAAACACTCAAGCTTTCTGAGAAAATCATCCAACCGAAAATTGCAGTCATTATGGGTGACAGTAGTAGGCTAACAGCAACGAATCCTGAAGATAAACCCTTAAGACAATAATTCAAAAGTCCTTGACCTAAAATTTGACAAATAAAACCTAACAAAATTATAAACACCCAAGATTGCCAGGAATCGGGAAAAATTCGTTCTTCCGTAATCAAAACAATTGGCAATATCCACAGAGTTGAAAATAAAGAACTCCAGAAAAGTAGAGTTTCAGAACTATATTTTTCTCGAAGTTTTTCTATGATTAATAAGTAGATACTAAAGCCGATTGAAGCGAGTACAGCAACTCCATCACCTTGTAGGTTTCCTGTGGCAATTTGCAAGTCTTCTATTCCAATCATACAAGCTCCGACCATTGCGACTGCCATTCCAATTAAAAATAGCTTGTCAAAATGCCGATCCCATATCAACCAACCTAAAAGTGTTGTCCATAGAGGATTTAGATATGTCAATAAAGTAGAATTGGCAACGCTAGTTTTAGTCAGCGACAAAGCCCATAAAAGCTGATCGGCAGCAAAACAAATTCCTGCTATGAATAATTGGATTAGTACCCAACTCGTATAAGGCTGTTGCTGTGCAGATTTCTCTGGGGAAAATTGGCCACGTAAACCTTGCTGTCCATTCCATATACCCAAAAGAAAAGTTGCGAGCCAAACTCTATGAAATGCGGTTGCAAATGGACCGATTTCCCGTTCCAACAATCTAAAAAAGATTGCTATCCAGGACAAGGCTACTATGGCAATCGCTAATGTGATAATCGCTGTAACGTTCTCTTGAGTTGAAGTCTGTTGTTGTATAGCTTTCAAAAGATACTCCCAGTCAAAATAAAATCGCTACACTAAAAAAAAGAAGCAGGCTTACTACTTTTTCAGGGAACTAGGTTCGTATAAAGCAGTTCCCTGCCTAAAAATCATTAACTTAATAGCAATTTGCTACTATACCAACACAACTTCACCCGATAAAGGTTCTATTGGTGTATAATTACTCGACGCTTGAAATTCAGGACGTGGATTTTCCACAGGAAGTGGAAGATTTTTAACGCTGTTATACCTGATCGCGAATAATGCACGATCGAAGGGAGACATATTCGAGCTTGAACCATGAACGCAATTAGGATGCATAAATAGAACCGAACCCGCTTTTCCCTTTGGTGCTACAATACCATACCGATTTACCAATTTTTCAAATGTTTTGCGATCGACATGATAAGTCTGATTAGTTTTAATATGTCGATGCCATTCTTCTTCGCTCTCATCAGTATCACTGTCTGTGACTGGATTTAAAACGCTAACGATACCTTCTTTATGAGAACCGGGAATTAACATTAACGGTCCATTAAACTCGTTAACTTCATACAAGAAAACAAGGGCAATTACTAACTGGGGTGTAGGAATACCATCTTCTTTATGAAAAAAAACATAATCTTGATGCCAGATCCAAACATCATTTTTCCAGGCTATTTTGGGATTAATTTGGCTTTGATGAATATATATCTTGCTCCCAAGAATTTGCATTATAGGTTCAATAATAGAAGCATGGTGCGAGCAGCGTCGAAAAATTTCATTTTCAGTATGTACACCTAGAACTGTGCGGATCTGGTTTTCATCTCCCTCAAGAATTTTTCTAGGTGTTTCCTGGGCATATATTGTCCCCAGTTCAGTTTTCATGCGATCTATTTCTGCTTCAGAAAAACAATTTGGTACTAAAAGATAGCCTCGATCTTGATAATGCTGTAATTGTTCACTACTCAGTTGCATGAAAATTTCTCCTTGAATACTAATACTAATGGACGTTCGCGTACGTGATTTGACACACATCTTTCTTTATTTGTTGTTTAATCCACTGTTGCCAATAGTTGTTGCTGTGCTGACGAATGCTGGGTTGTAGCTGTAATAAACTCGTATGGATTGTAGGGATCATTAGGACAATATTCAAGTTGCAGACGCTGCCCCAAGCCGTGAGTTTGTACCAATTCCTGCATAATTGACAATGCGACATGATCTTCTATTGCCAATCCCGTGGAGTCAAATACTGTCTGCCGTTCTCGCCAATGATAAAATTCTTCTGGTCGTTCGATCGCTTCCATTAAACTTGGACCTACTTCCTCTGGTTGTAACTGCTGACATTCCCCTTCAAGCAATGCTTGTTCGGGAAAGTCTGGGCAGACAAAACTTTGTTTGAGTAAAGGTAGGGGTAACTCAGTTTTGCCTATGATATCTGCACCTACGGCATTAATGTGAACATGAGGTTTGAGGTTTTCACCAGTCATGACGGGATCTGCTCCTTCATCAACCGAGGTAGCCGTACAAATAATGTCGGCATTGCGTTCGAGTTCCTCTAAGGAACAACTGCGAATTGATAGCCCTAAAAATGCTACTCGTGAAGAGAATGATTGAGCAACATCCGGGTTTATATCGTAAACCAATACCTCCCGCAGTGGAAACACTCGACTCAACCCATGTAACTGGGTAACTGCTTGTGCTCCTGCTCCTACCAGTCCCACGGTAGCACTATCGGGATGAGCTAGAATCTTGCTAGCTATAGCTGAAGCAGCTCCTGTTCTAATTGCAGTTAGGGTTACAGCATCACACAAAGCAACTAAATGACCGTTGTTAAAATCATAAAGGCTCGTGGTTGCCAAGACGGTAGGGATGCCTATTGTCTCAATATTGTCTGGCTGATAAGCTACTACTTTGATTGTTACAGATTGGTCCGTTTTTCTCATGTAGGGCATCCATTCTACACAAGCACAGGATGGTTTTTTGACGAATCCAGCTCGCGATCGCAGTTCCCCTTGACCTCGATTCACTTCCCTGAAGGCTTCTGTCAAACCAGTCATCATCTTATCCATAAGAGCGTCGAGTCCTATTTGCTTGATGACTGCCGCAATATCTTGAGGTCGGATTAAAAGTGTTTCCACTGTGAAATATACCAATAAATTTTTACAAAAAAAACATACAATAATTTTTCGATAAAGTAAAACAAGAATTGTATTGTTAAACAACCAAAAACATGGATGATAATGCTAAACTTTCCATTATACATTTGCGTCTTTGAAAAGTCAACCTTGCATCCCATAAAGATTTCAGCTTTGGCTATCCTGTGACTAAAAAATGGTGCGTTGCCTACTCAGTGTATGAATTTACATTTTTAGCATGATTGAACAAGGTTTATATCGGGTTTTGCGCTTATAGTTTAGACGTATTCATACTTTCAATCAGCAACGCCAAAAATGGATATATTCGAGCTTTGAGGATGTTTAAAAATATAGTTTTTAACACAATTACCCTATCCCCCTTCCTCTAAAAAAGGGGGTTAGACTTCCTATTGAATAAGGGGCATAATCGGGGTTATAAAAAGTTTTGAATTCTATATAAGTAGGTTGGCATTGAAAATAGTAATTG
>JBCBQE010000260.1:0-8179 GCA_039820385.1 Cyanobacteria bacterium J06635_10 | reverse complement strand
TGAGTTGGGGTCGCTCATCCCCATCTCAATTCCAACCAACTTCGGCTCTTCCAACTTCGGCTCTTCCTTCGTTTAAAGCTTTCAATTTTATTAAGGTACCTAAAACAGCTTCTGACGGGCACCCATGACTTCTGTATCAGCCTCTATAGCAGTTAGCTAGATATCCTAAAGTAAAATGGTATTATATCGGCTATCGATACCATACATTGTTAATTTTTTTGTACAGAAAAGTGACAGGAATTATGGCAGCATTGGTAGAATAAAGGCTTTTTTTTCTTATGAAGAGAAAGTAGCAACTATTTATTTATCAATACAGCACATAGATTCATTTATGTGCAAATAAATACCGCAATCGCCCTTATGTTTCGTAATTTAAACAAATCTTTTGGCAATATCTTAACAGAGAAAGTCTGACTTTTTGTTTTTAGCCGCGAAAAGATATATGTACTCGTACCTTGACTACTAAATGAATTCAGAAAACTCGGAAACTTACTTGAATCATCCAACTTGGGGATTACTTTACAGAATCTGTATGGTAGACCAAAGCCAAGAACTGTTTACTACATTGTATGCTCAACGCTTATTCTTTCTTGTGGCGAATGATGAAAAAGGCATTAAGTTCCAACCAGTAGGGCGTACCGAGGCAAGAATGATGCTGGAAAATCGTTTGCGTACCTTGCGCCGAAGTGGACAATCTATTGAGTACGATCAACTCACTAGTATTTTTCAACGCACATTCCAATGAATAGTTCGATTTGCGAGCGTATCTTAAAGGTTCAAGACTCACTTCCATCTCATGTAAAGTTGATTGCTGTGAGTAAGAAAGTTTCGGTTGCTGCAATACGCGAAGCGTATGCTGCTGGTATCCGAGATTTTGGCGAAAGCCGGATTCAAGAAGCTGTTGGCAAAATTGAGGATTTGAAAGACTTATCGGATATTACCTGGCACTTTATTGGACATCTACAAAGCAATAAAGCTAAAAAAGCTCTTTCATATTTTCAATGGTTTCATTCCGTAGATAGCCTGAAATTAGCACAACGCTTGAACCTTTTAGCACAAGATTTAGCAACAAGCCCCAAAGTTTGCTTGCAAGTCAAAATTCTTCCCGATCCAGATAAATCTGGTTGGACAATACCCCAACTCCTAGAGGATTTAGTAGAACTTAATCAATGTAAAAGTTTACAAATTCAAGGTTTGATGACAATTCCACCACTAGGGTTGGATAGTTCAAAAACTCTAAGTGTGTTTAATAAGACAAGAGAGTTAGCTGAAGAAATTGATAACCGTAAATTGTCAAATATTAAAGTAAAGCAACTATCAATGGGAATGTCGGGAGATTATCAACTAGCAATACAATCTGGTGCAACCATGATACGTTTGGGAACGATCCTGTTCGGGAAACGCGACCTATAAGTGATAAATTTGTGGCAGAAAAAGATAACAACCCTTGAACATACTTGCTTTTAAGCTGAGAGAATAAAATTCTGCCCCCTAACAATACATCAACCTTTTGATAGAGAAACCGCGATTCGCCAGGTACCGTGAGAAACTGGCGAACGCCTATTCTACAGTTCAATATTCGTCCGTAAGTTGGATGACAATCATTACTCTTTGATACAGAATATTTTTTTAACACCCTAGTTTTAAAAGCGACTAAAGATACAGTATTTACAAAACCAAACAAAAATAAAATAAACAGTAAAGACAACTTTTCATTGTGAAACTACTAGGATATAATCTTTACTCATTATTGTGCGTGGTTAAGATACAAACATTGTCCTAACGTAAGCACAGTATTAAGTACCGTAATATATGTTACAAGTAACGATGAAAATATAGTAATGATTCTCTATTTGTAGTTGTAAAAGTTGACAAAAACAATTTTTACCTTCTCAATAAAGATGATTGGCACCAGGAGCGTAACAATGAATCTATTTACACGATTGAGAGACTTTGTTGGGTTAAACGAACCAGTAGAATACGAGTATTACGAAGAAGAAGCAGATGCAGAAGGTTATGAGAATTTGTATCAAGAGCAAAATCAAACAGCACCTCCTCAGCCAGAAAGTACTGCAGTTAATAGACGTTGGCGCGAACCGATGCCTACAATGGAAAGCGATGTAGCAAGCTCTTCCTCAGCAAAGGCGATGAATAATGTTATTGGTATGCCAGGGGTTTTAAACGGTATTTCAGAAGTATTGGTGCTTGAACCACGTACCTTTGAAGAAATGCCTCAAGCAATTCAAGCTCTGCGGGAACGTAAGTCAGTAGTATTAAACTTGACAATTATGGACCCAGACCAAGCTCAGCGTGCTGTAGATTTTGTCGCAGGAGGTACTTACGCCCTTGATGGACATCAAGAGCGCATTGGCGAAAGCATCTTTCTGTTCACGCCTAGTTGCGTACAAGTTAGCACCACGGGTGGAGTACTTCACGAAGTTCCTCAACCACCAGCACGTCGGGGCCCCAATCCAAATAATCAAGTTTGGGGAAACGAACCGAACCGCATGGCACAATAAAGATAAACTAGTCATTAGTCATTAGTCATTAGTTCCGTTGTTTTCTGCCTGATGACCAATGACTTTTGACCAATGACCTTTGTGGGCAATGACAAAACATCAAAAATTTGGCTTAATAGGTGGCGGGGTAATGGGCGAAGCATTATTATCCCGCCTCATCAGTTGTGGAATATATCAACCATCAGAAGTTATTGTCAGCGAACCACTTTCAGAACGTCGAGCTTATTTAGAGCAAGAATATAATATTTTGGCGATCGCTGATGGTAGCATAGCGTTTTCGAGCGCCGAAGAAGTAGTATTTTTAGCAATTAAACCCCAGATTTTCAGTGCGATTGCCCAAGAATTAGGAGGGGTAATCAATAATGGAAATAAACCATTAGTAATTTCTATATTGGCAGGGGTGCAATTGAATCAACTTGAAGCAGCTTTTCCTGGTTTGCCAGTAGTTAGGGCAATGCCAAACACCCCAGCGACAGTAGGTGCGGGAATGACTGCAATTTGTTATGGTGCTTACACCAAACCCAAACATAAAGAAGTCGCGAAACAACTGTTTGGGGCCATTGGAGAAGTGGTAGAAATACCCGAACATTTAATGGATGCAGTTACCGGGCTTTCCGGTAGTGGCCCGGCTTACGTGGCTTTAATGATAGAAGCCCTAGCCGACGGTGGAGTCGCATCAGGTTTACCAAGAACAATTGCCAGCGCATTAGCATTACAAACTGTATTGGGAACGGCACAATTGTTACAAGAAAGTAAAATGCACCCAGCAGTATTAAAAGATAGAGTTACAAGTCCCGGAGGTACCACAATCGCCGGTATTACTCAATTAGAACGGGCTGCATTTCGCTCTGCATTGATTGAAGCAGTCAAAGCCGCCACTAAACGTTCTCAAGAATTAGGAAGTTGAACAAAAAATAACAAGAGTTGAACCCAAGAGCATGGGGCACCTTCGTGTATTCAGTTTTGAATTGCTCACTGCTCACTGTTGACTGCTGACTACTCAGTGCCAATTACCTCATTAGGCGTTGCTGAATCATGGGATGATTTGACCTGATTTTAAACGAATAATTAATATTTTCAGCCGCTAATTCCTCCCGCATTTATGCAACGCCCCTCATTCTTTACAAAATGTCGAGAAATTGAATCAAAATCAAAGCGGTTAAGTATAATACGAATAACTTGTGTAAAGGGGTTTGATTTATTTATGCAGGCCTGCTAACGTTGTGAATCCTGCTAAATGTGATTGAAATAATTGAATTGAAAATCAGTTTGAATGCAATTTTAATTGAGTGAATTATCCTGCCCTAACTCCAGATGTCGATCCAAGTTCCGTTTTTCCTTTTGAACTGGATCAATTCCAAAACGATGCGATAGCTTCTCTGAATGCTGGACGTTCTGTTGTAGTATGTGCGCCCACGGGTTCCGGTAAAACGTTAGTGGGAGAATACGCTATCTACCGCGCTTTAGCGCGAGGTAAACGAGTATTTTATACTACTCCTCTCAAAGCCCTTTCTAATCAAAAATTACGCGACTTTCGTTCCGAATTTGGTTTTGATTCGGTAGGACTATTGACTGGAGATGCCTCTATCAACCGAGATGCTCCAATTTTGGTGATGACGACGGAAATTTTCCGTAATATGCTCTACGGTACACCTATTGGACAAGTTGGTACTTCTTTAATAGATGTAGAAGCGGTGGTATTAGATGAATGCCACTATATGAATGACCGTCAACGAGGGACGGTTTGGGAAGAATCTATTATTTATTGTCCCGAATCAATTCAACTTGTAGCTTTGTCGGCAACGGTTGCTAATAGCGATCAGCTTACTGATTGGTTAAATCAAGTTCATGGTCCTACGGATTTAATTTATTCGGATTATCGTCCGATTCCTTTAGAATTTCATTTCGGCAACAGTAAGGGGTTATTTCCCCTACTTAATCAAAGTAAAACTCAATTAAACCCTCGCTTAGTAAAGAGAAAAAAAAAGAGAGGTGACAGAAGTAAGTACATTGCCAGACAAGAATCCCCGAGCATAAATTATACCTTAGAGCATTTGCGTCAAAGGGATATGCTACCGGCAATTTACTTTATTTTTAGCCGTCGCGGTTGCGATCGCGCTGTGGCTGAAGTCGGGGATTTATGGCTGGTAGATGGAGATGAAGCCCAAAGACTAAGACCTCAAATTGATGAATTTCTCACTCGCAATCCGGAAGCTGGACGTGCGGGACATGTCGCTCCACTTTACCGAGGAATTGCCGCTCATCATGCCGGAATTTTACCCGCTTGGAAAGGTTTAGTTGAAGAATTATTTCAACAAGGTTTAATTAAAGTTGTATTTGCCACGGAAACTCTAGCAGCCGGTATCAATATGCCCGCTAGAACAACAGTGATTTCTACACTTTCCAAGCGTACCGATAGCGGACACCGCTTATTAAATCCTTCTGAATTCTTGCAAATGGCGGGAAGGGCTGGTCGTCGGGGTATGGATGATATGGGTCATGTGGTCACCCTGCAAACCCCCTTTGAAGGTGCAAAAGAAGCTGGATATTTAGCTACGTCAAACCCAGATCCACTGGTAAGCCAGTTTACACCTAGTTACGGTATGGTTTTAAACTTGCTACAAACTCATACCTTGGAAGAAGCTAAGGAATTAGTCGAACGCAGTTTTGGGCAATATCTGGCTAACCTGCATTTACAACCGCAGTATAAACAAATTTCCGATGTCAAACAGCAATTAGGAGAAATTAACTTACAAATTGCTAGTATTAGCGATGATGATGTGGCTCAATATGAAAAATTGCGTCAAACCTTGAAAGTAGAACGTAAACTGCTGACAACTTTACAAGAACAAGCCGCAGAAGTCAGGAAAGAAGAATTGGGTATGATGCTCAATTTCGCCGTTTCGGGAACGCTCCTGAGTCTCAAAGGTGAAAATGTTGAAGTTTCTGCACCAATTACGGCGGTTTTAGTCGGGAAAACACCTAGTTCCGAAGCACCTTTTTTAGTATGTTTAGGACGTGATAACCGTTGGTACGTCACTTCTATTCATGATGTGATCGATTTGTACGCTCAACTACCTCGCATTGACGTATCACCCGATTTGCTACCACCACCAACATTGTCTTTAAAGCCAGGTGAATCCTGTGGTGGGAATGAATTGACAAATGCGATCGCCGCTCAAATTCCCCAACCCATAGATAGTTTATCCATGCCTGAGGAAGTAGTAGAGCAATTACGCCGGGTTACAAGTTTACAGGAACAAATGGAAAGCAGCCCACTCCACAAATTGGGAAATGCTGCGAGCGTATATAAACGCCAAGCCCGCGCTGTTGAATTAAAAGCTGAAATAGAAGAATTGCAATCCCAAGTAGAACAACAATCTCAACATCACTGGGAAGAATTTATAACATTAATCGAAATTCTTCAATATTTTGAAGGTTTAGATAATTTAGTGCCTACTGAGTTGGGACAAATGGCCGCTGCAATTCGCGGAGAGAACGAACTATGGTTGGGTTTAGTACTTGCTAGCGGTAAACTGAATCAATTAGATCCGCATTATTTTGCTACAGCTATTGCAGCTTTAGTCACAGAAACTTCTCGTCCCGATAGCAGAGTATTCTTTGAGCTTAGCGGTGAAGTTGCCGATGCTTTAGCTTCATTACGCTCGATTCGTCGTAAGGTAAATCAATTACAATACAGGTATGGTGTGGCTTTACCCGTATGGTTGGAATTTGAATTAATTGCCTTAGTAGAACAATGGGCTTTAGGAATGAACTGGGTAGAACTATGTGAAAACACTACTTTAGATGAGGGAGATGTGGTCAGAATTTTACGCCGTACTTTAGATTTGTTATCGCAAATACCTCATGTTCCCCATTTACCACAAGACATTAAGCGTAATGCTCAACGTGCGATTCAATTAATCGATCGCTTCCCTGTGAATGAAGTAGTTGAATAAATTGCGTATTGGGTATTGAGGGGCATTATACACAGCACTCTGCGTTCGCGAAGCGCATGCGTGAGCGGCTTATCGCCAATCAACGTTTACATTTCTATATTGTTTGTCATAAAAATTTCAAAAGTTCGTTTCAGCTTGTGGATGGAAGTAGCCGACTACCCCAGTTGAAGCAGGAAGTAAACGCCAAAATGACATATGTCGAGATTTGTCTAGTTATAGGTAGTTTTGGGTAAGTTTTATGTAACGGATTCTGAATGCTCAAGGCGAGCTAGACTTTGGTTATCATTGATGTTAGAGCTCTTGCATTTAAGGTTCGATCTGGGGTCATGGGTAACGGTGAATTTAAAAAGTTCAGGCTAGCTCTGTTTGGAGGGGAATTTCTCTGCTTTTTCGTTATATTTGGATAAAAATTAACTGAACTGAATAATACTTAAACTCTCTCCACACCGCAAAGACTTTTGGTGTCTTGTGAGGCAATTTGTTTCATCCTTAAAGAGTCTTCTATAATATCTTTTTGTTTGGTATTTCCACAATCAAAAGGTATATCCATTTGAGCTCGTTTACAAGCCATTTTTGCGGCTTTCATTCTGCCTTTTTGTATTCGGATAATAGCTGCTAAGTTCTCTTCGCATTGTTGAAGCTGGATTCTTTTTTTATTTGCTTCGCATCTTTTATTTTTAAAGTTTTCTTTTGCTTTTTCTACATCTTGTATGGCTTTCTCTGTCTGTTTTATTAGATATTTTTTTTCAGGTTTGCTTTCAGTTTCTTTGAATTTTTTAGCTGCGATAATAACTTTTGTTTCCCAATCTTCTTTTGCTCCTTTTAGTACTTCTTCAGCTTGATAGGCTTTTTTGAGAGCATCATTTCTGATATTTCTAGCTTTATTAATCGCTTTTATAGTATCTCCTTTGACAAAATCAAAAACTTTTTTAGTAGCCTTGATTTTGTTCGATGCATCTAATAGTTGCTGTGTTGCGGATAATTTTCGAGTAGTTTCGTGAGAAGAATTTGAAGGAATCCCAGTAGCTTGTGCCGTTTCAGGGTTCACTAATGTAGCAGTTAAAGTAACAATATCAGATACAACTTTTTTGTTTTGATCGGACATGACTAAAAATTCTTCCTTAATTGCACCGAGATTTTAAATAAATTTACTTATCTCTGAAGTATTTCTATTTGATTAAGTACATCATATTTCAGTAATTTTAGCAGTGTCCATAGCAACTATCTTTTTTTGTCTACTCTTTACAATTTTCAGGTTGAATAAGCGCGAAAAGCTAATAGTTGGCTTTCGGAGCAGGTTTCTCGCCAAAAACACTCCGGTAAACTCGTAGAATCGAGCCTCTGTTCACAAAAAAAGCTCAATTATTCACTTATTTTCTCAGTATTTACTTAAATAAAAGGCTAAATTTGGAAATATTTTTTATACTATTCCTGCGCATAAAAACGTATTTAAGGTAAATTATTTGACGTTTGATGTAACGTACAAGTATTCTTACTCCTTTCCCGCCAGAAGATTTCCGGCAAAAATGTCTTCCCCTGCTCCCCTGAATCAACATCGGTAATCTCAGAGCGAAAAGGGGAGTAGGGCTTTTCACCTCCAACTTACATTCTGTGTCAACAGACTTGTTGCAATTGATAATGCTTCGCTGGATATATAAATATGCTAAAGTTCTATGTAGGGCTTTTATGCTTTGATCGAAA
>JBCBQE010000259.1:0-8181 GCA_039820385.1 Cyanobacteria bacterium J06635_10 | reverse complement strand
AAGCTTTAGCGTCAAGGGTACCCAATATATTTTGTTTTAGGAGAAAAAAATATATTGGGAACCCTTGACGCTAAAGCTTTTGTAATGTAGATCGATTTTTATAAAGCCAAATTTTAGTGATGCATCGATATTTTGGCAATATGGCTTTCGGAATTACTGTAAAGAAAAAGTAATGCATAAAGATAAGGAAAACGATCTTGAAAAAAATAAAAGCAAAAACGATCAACTCGATCACAATAGCGATGTAATCTAGGAAAAGCAGTAAAACACCTGACCTAATTGCCAAAATTTTGTTTAAATATGTCAATCGCAGGTTAGAAGCGGTTATGGTCAAAATTAGGTAATGTAATGCTGCTACTTCAAAATCTGGAAAACTGCCGTGGTTCCAATTAAAGACAATAATCCGATTTCCATCACTCCTTATGTTACCTATGGACTAATTGCTGTTAATATTCTGGCTTTTCTTTATGAATCAACTTTACCACCCCAGTTCCTAGACGGTTTCCTTCACCTATTTGCTGTAGTACCGCGAGAATTGAGCTACAGTTTCGGTGGAATTGCAGTAAATCAACCCGTTCCCGAATGGTTAACTTTGATTACTTCCCAGTTTTTACACGGCGGTTTGTTGCATCTGGGTGGCAATATGTTATTTCTGTGGATTTTTGGTAATAACGTTGAAGAAAAATTAGGTTATATTAAGTACTTGATTTTTTACCTGGCTTGTGGTGTTTTAGCATCCTTGACTCAGTGGTATTTTTCTCAAGGTTCCCTAATTCCTTCTTTAGGCGCTAGCGGTGCGATCGCCGGTGTAATGGGAGCATACATTATCCGTTTTCCTAAGGCAGAAGTCATCGGTGTCGTACCCTTGGGTATATTTTTTCCTACTTTCCGAGTTCCCGCATACTTCTTTTTAGGATTTTGGTTTATTCAACAAGCTTTTTACGGTATCTCTAGTTTAGGAATGCCTACCAACATCGGTATGGAAAGTGGTGGAATTGCCTATTGGGCACACGCTGGTGGTTTTGTATTTGGAGCAATTCTCGGTCCATTATTCGGTTTATTTCGCGACAAAAGCCCAGACGAAACCCGGTAATTGTACGAGGTATGGGGCATAATAGCCTAGGGCATAGATAGATTCTTAGTTAAAAACTCCTAACCTTTAACTATACCCTATTCCCCATTCCCTATACCCAGATTTCTCTATTTCATTAAATTATTTGTAAGGTGAAATCCTCTATACTTAGCAACTGCAAGCTCTACAGGTTATAGTGCAGTTGTTGGTCACAATATTATTACACCAGTGTTCCCCCTATACGACGAAAACCCGACGCGAATCACACCTTATGTTACCTACGGTTTGATTGGCATTAACGTTTTAGTATTTCTTCACCAATTTTCTTTGTCACCTAGAGAATTGAATGACTTTTTCCAACTATATGCGGTGGTACCGAGACAATTAAGTGTTAGCTTTGCTGGTGGAGTTGTCAATCAGCCAGTACCGGAATGGATAACTTTATTTACGTCACAATTTTTACACGGTAGTTGGTGGCACCTGATTTCTAATATGGTGTTTCTCTGGGTTTTTGGCAACAATATTGAAGATCGTTTGGGTCACTTTAAATATACAGTATTTTACTTGGCTTGTGGCGCTTTAGCTGCGTTATGTCAGTGGTTCATTGGTATGGAGTCGGTAATTCCTTCTTTAGGTGCTTCTGGTGCGATTTCTGGAATTTTAGGTGCTTACCTTATTTGTTTCCCTCAAGCTTTAGTTAGAACTTTGATTTTTCTAGGTTTTTTTATACTTACCCCTAAAGTTCCAGCATGGGTACTTATAGGGATTTACATTGTCCAGAATGTCATATCCGGTGTTGCCGACTTGCAAAGAGCAGCTAATATGGCTATGGAAACAGGTGGAGTAGCTTATTGGGCGCACATTGGCGGATTTGTATTTGGATTAATCTTAGGTCCCTTGCTTGGTTTATTTAACGAGGAATAAAGTCAAAGGAAAGGTTAAAGGTTAAATAAATCTTAACTCTTAACTCCTAATTCCTAACTCCTTCAATTCCGATGCACTCCTGTGGAATATTCTTCTGGATCTAAAATGTCTGAATCATCTTCTTCAATAGGTGAAATTGGCTCTTCAAAAGTTATATCTATATCAGCACCGTTGATAACTGCTCCTAAAAGCCCCATCTCAGATTCCATTAATTCATCAACGGCTTCACCTAATATATTTTCTTGGGTGTAATTAGGGCGAGTTACCATAACCATACCATCGCTATAAGGGTGAATTAATAAAGCATCGTTTGATAAACCCAAGGGTGTTGTATCCAAAATGACTAGATCGAACCGCTCCCTTGCATCTTCCATTAGCCGCCTTAATTCACTTGATTCTATTACTGCGGCTGATTGTCGTAGAGGTCCCGGACTGGGTACTATGTATAAATTTTCAACATCTGGAACAAGGCGGATACATTCGCTGTTGGCATAATAGCGCAGAGGTTCAAGGCTTGCATCAGGATCGAGATTTACCTTTAACGATTCACAACGAGATGGCGATCGCAAATCTGTTTCGATAATCAAGGTTCGTTTCCCGGCGCGGGCGGAGGCTATGCCTAAGTTATAAGCACTTGTGGTTTTACCCTCTTTACTACCCGTACTAGTAATCAATATTACTTTTACTTTTTTACCACCAATGCGACGTAGGTTAGAACGGAATTTTTCTAAAAACTCCATGTAGGGAGAATCGGCAGAAAGTACCACCGGAACAAGTTCTTTATTACTATCTTCAACCGGCATTATAGGCAATTCCGAAAGTACCAAAACTTCCCGTTGTTTGAGGCTGCTGCCAATATCTTCTTTGGTTTTGAAAGTACCTTCGAGAGAACCTAACAAGAAAATTACACCACTACCAATTAACAGCCCTAAGAATCCACCTATACCTAAAGTTACAGGTATGCTTTGGGCTGCTGCTTTTTGGGGTATAACTACTGGTGGTTGAGTAATAGCCAAAGTACTTACAGTTTCTGCTTCTGCAGTTTTGGCATCGGCTAATTTTGCTTGCATCTGATCGTAGACTGCTTTTTTTAAGCCTACCTGCTGTACTAAGCGCGAACGCTCTAGTTGCTTATTTGGTATGAGGGCGTAATCCCGCTGTAATCGAGTTTGTTCTTGCACCAAATCAATTAATTGTCTTTGCAAAGTTTCTCGTTGGGTTTGCAAAGCGACTAATTGATTTGCGAGCTGCTGTCGTGCAGGATCTAAATTACTTTGGGCGCGAACACCGGAGACATTGGGAAGAGGAGCAGCCGTACCGCCTCCACCAATTACTTCAGCCGCACGTTCTTGCAGCAGTCGTTCGTAAGCGTCTTTTTGACGCTGCAACTGAATCATGGTTGGATGAGTAGGACGAAGGTCTTTTCTCAAAACTTCTACCTGTGATTCAACTTGATAAATTTGGGTTCGTAAATTGGCAATAATTGGATCGGCGCTCAAAGCAGAAGAAGTATATGCTTGTTGAGGATTTAGTCCTAACCTTTCTTGCAAACTACGAATCTGGGTATCAATACCAGAAATAATTAATTTGCTCTGCCTTTGTTGATTTTGACTATTCGTAATGGCAGCGAGCAAACTGCCATTTTCAGCAGCTAGAATTGCCGTGCGTTCTATCTTATCGTATTGTTCTAGCTTCTGTTCAGCCTCTCGTAATTCTTTGCTAACATTGGGTAATCTTTCTTCAATTTTGTCAATAATTGCTTTTAATCGCCCAGTGTTTATATCGCCACTTAATTGTACCATTGCTTGCATTAAGGAAAACACTGTTTGTTGGGCTCTTTTGTCCTCTGTATCTTGGTATTGAATAGTGATAGGACCGGTTGCCTGGCCATCTTCTCCTATTCCAGGCACCTTAACAGAAACATTTTGACCAATCTTTTGTGCTTTTACATTAACTTTTTCTGCTACAGCTTCAATTACTTTGTCTTGTAATAAAACCTCTTGCGATAGTGCCAAACCTCTTTGCCGAATTTCACTACCTGTGGCCGAAAAACTAACTGGCGGACTAGTATAGGCTAAGGCACCCTTGGAAATAAATTTAGCAGGTGGTTCTGGTTGTACGGCTAATATAGTTGAACCCGCAACAACTAAACCAAAACTGGCTAATCCTATCCATTTGTATTTATCGAAAGCAATTAGATAGCGCTTAACAATTGGTGGAGTCATGGCAAAGATCGATACAAACAGAATTGGCGACGGACGCGAGCAATAATACTTACAAGCAATAAAATGCCCTGCCGTCGCAGTTGTACAAAGTCGAACCTCTCAAAAATCTTTATTTTTACAAACATATATGTGAAAAGGCTGGGCATTTTATCTTGTGGATCTCGTTATATCGGCTAATTTATATTGATATCTAAAAACTGAAGGTTTCAAAAAAGTTAACAAAAGACTGAATATCAAAGAAAGGTCTAGTAACATTAGAAAGAAGGTTGGTAATTTTACCAATCAGATTCCGACCAACAACAATAACATCGTTGTCTTGCAACGGCACGTTTTGAGAGGCATCTCCTCTAAGTAGGTTCCTTGCGTTTAGTTTCTGGGTAATGGCTCTACCTTGTTCGGGGTCGAAGCGCACTAAGGCAACTTCTCTCAAATTAGAGCGAGGAATACTTATACTTCCCAAAGCATCAATAAAATTACTGCCATTAGGTAAATTTTGGGTAATTATTCCCCCATTTGCATAGTTTAATATACGAACTCGAATTACAGGCTGTGCTAAAGATGACCGTGCAACTACATTACGGTCGTAACCGTCATCTGTACCAATTTCACGGCGTGGAATAATTATCGAATCCCCATCTTGCAAGCGCAAAGAGGCGAAAGTGCCGCCATTCAGCAAGGGAGTATACAAGTCAATATTTTGCGAGATTACTGAACCATCTACGAGCTTGCGACGTACTTGGACTTGTCGTAAATCCGCCATTTGAGTTGAACCTCCAGCTACCCGCAGGGCATCAAGAACGCCAGAGTTTAGCGAATTACCAGGATAAACTCCCGGCCTAGTTATTTCTCCGGCAATATTTACTTGAATTGGTCGTGGCGTTGTCAAGGAAATTGTTACCACCGGATCTACTTGAATGCGTGCTAAACTCAAACGAATTTTTTCTTGTGCTTCTTCTAGAGTTAAACCGGTCAGGGAAATTTTTCCCAATCGCGGTATTGTTACCTTACCCTCGAAATCTAATTGTGCCTGAAAATTTAAAGGAGGACGTTGGGCAGCTAATAATAGAGTAACGTTGGGTTCTACTACATAACGATTCAAGGCAGCACGAATCTTTGCTCGTGCTTGTTCTAAAGTTAACCCTTTGAGCGATAGAGTTCCGACTAAAGGAACTACAACATTACCTTCTCGATTTATCGATGCTGCGAACCCCAAATCAGGAAAACGCTGTACGATCGCCGTAATTGCATCTCCGGCTCCCAAACGATAAGGTCCCTCTTCCGGTGATTCCACAAGTATTCTGATGACATCCCCCGTACCTAGAAAATATCGAGTAAATTGAGGTGAAATCTCTCCATCGTCACTTAAAGGAGATGGTGCTAAAAACTCGGAGTCGGGTGGAGGCGCAGTCAGCACTTCTGTGGTTTCTTTTTGTTGAAATACTTGTTCTTGAGGTATTTGAGCAAAAACAGGTTGAGAAGCTCTTGCAATAAAAATAGTTACTTGAAGGCTTGCAACACAAAAGGTATTGAATGCACGCATATGACCTAATCGAATTCTAAACATCTGTGCACAGAAGCTGATTGGTGGGGTAAAACGGCAGAACGCCTATTTCAAAATTTAAAATACTTAAAATATCTATTTTTAATATCTTTTTTATATATGAATCATAACCATAATCGTGAATATACTATTAATTCTCTAAGTAAACTGGCACGAAAACAAAAAATATCTCAAACATAATCAAGAATTGAAATTAAATAATCTAGTTTGCACCGTCTGACCAATAGACTGGACTTCTTGCCAGGTTGTTTCTACTTGCCCCAAAGTTTCCATTGGAAGAAGTAAACTAACTGCAACCCATGGAACTCGTTGCTTGTGCCACTGTGCTAATTGATCTGCCCAGAACCAGTTTAAAGGGGAAAAATGTCCAACCCTAGGCATGGCATACCATTGCAAAACAGCGAAAGTTTGATTTTGGGTAGATGCACGGAAAAATCTTGCTTCTACCTTAGTTTCTTCTTTAATTTGTGGCTGTTTTACAGTAAATTGCGCTTGCCGATATTGAGCAACTTGCCACTTTCCCCATTGCATTCTTCCCCAACTGTTAATTTCCGTCCATTCTACTTGGGGTTGGTCTTTGGGACCATTTTGAGGTAGCAATAACAATATAGCTGCTTGCTTGGAATCCTCTTTTTCCATAACTTGCAAAGACCATTTACCAGAACCTAGTTGTTGTTCCTGCTGTTGAGTAATTTTCCAACCAGGTAATGTTAAACCAGTTTTACGCAACAGCTTCAACTCTCTAAGGTTGATAATGGGTGGTGGTTGTTTCCATTGCCAATTACCTTTTAGGTACCCTGGTAACGCCCCAATCGCCAGTAGCAGCAGCAATAAAAAAAGCGCTGCTATCTGTAAAAACTGACGTTCCTTGAAAAATCGGGAAAGGGAAATCATTAGTGAAATATTGACTACAAAAGACAAAATTGTACTTTTTATACGGCCATTTTGAGTTCAGTAATTTCAACAGTCGTTATGGATATATGTAGTATTTTAAACAGAATATTTACTGAATTTCACCTTGTGCATTCATTTCTGAATTTTCTGAAAAATAACTATTAATCCAGTTAATCGCTGGTATCAATACCATTAGCATACAAGCGGAATATAGGTCTCCACCCCAACTATCGTGTAACCAATGGAAGGCTCCATCTTGTCCGGTACCATGAAAAAAGGTCAATATGGTATTACGAATTATATTGGCTGTAACGCTGATGATTACTGCTATTGATAAAAACCAAATGCTTTTACGTTGAGAAGATAAAGTGTCCGTCCAATAAAGCAGAATTAAACCAACATAAATTGTAGTAAACAACATTTTTAAGCCCGCACAATAAGGTGCAACTTCTACAATACGTCCTCTGGCATATATATTAATTCCATCTACAACTACAGGCAGACCAAATTGATTTAGTATAAAGCCAGCAGTACCGGCAATAAAGCTTTGCAAGGGCAGAGTAAAAGGTGCAATTAAGTACGGTATGGAATTAGGAGTTGCCAGCAAAATTAACAATAAGGGGAAACTTTGTAATTTAAAACCTTCAACTCCTTTTAACCATAAGCATAGTCCAGTTAAAATAACGGGGAAAGAAAGATTTACCCATTCACCAACACCGCTAAGATAAAAAACTCCCCCGACTGCTAACAATATGCCACCTGAGATATGAGTTTTATTCGGTAGTCTTAGCCATTTTTTACGATTGATCCAAACTAAATAAGCCGCAAACGGAAAACCGATAATGCCGTGGCTAAAATATTCATGTTCCGTACTTATACTCTTATTTATCCAGCCGTCGTACCAATAATGCATTATTGGACCATAAAGCAGTACTAAGATACCTAATATCGCAAAATTAAACAATTGTGGTGGAATGGAATGTTTTGCTTGATGTTGAGTTAACATAATTTAAGTTAATTCAAATTGTAAAATTAAATTAAAAACTGTCAGCGAACGATCGATTTTAGATTGGGGACTTTCGATTTTATATCAACCCCTTTGTAAACCGGTAAAGTGGCTTAATTATTTTAGATTGTAACTATCAAAAATAATTAAGCCAGAAACTGTATTGCTGAAAGCTAAAATGCAATCGAGTCAAATCTCAAATTGGTTCATTCAATTTATACGTGATTATTTTTCTAATATTGACTAGCTTTTAAATTTGGAGTAACTTTTCTTGTTTTTCACTAACTATTGATGCAATAGTTGCCACTACTTCTTTTACTTGGCTACTAGTCAAACCGGGATACATTGGTAAGGATAATATCTGTTTGGCTAACTTTTCAGAATGAGGAAAGTCTCCCATTTGGTAGCCTAAATGGCTAAAAGCAGGTTGGAGATGACAGGGAATTGGATAGTGAATTCCAGTTTGAATTCCGACATCAGCAAGTTTTTCTTGAATTTG
>JBCBQE010000258.1:0-8183 GCA_039820385.1 Cyanobacteria bacterium J06635_10 | reverse complement strand
ACGATAAAGTATTTTTGCAGGACAATCGTGAAGAAGTTCCCGACCAAGTTCTAAACTTAAGTTGGGGATTTCAACATTTTACAACTTAGAAGTGAAGGGCTCCCTGCCAATCTTTTTCTCCTAAAAAAAATTGGCAGGGTACCCGTGAATTTTTAACTAATCTTTTTCGGGTTGTGCCACTTCCACGGAAGGCGTAGGTATTCCGGAGCAAAACAGTGACTTACCGCACTAGCATAGCTCCGGAAACCGACACTCCTTGAGTACTCACAGAAGGGCTTGAACAAAAATCAGTTTGACGGGCACCCATAAGAATTTTTTAGAAGAAAAAAATCTTATGGGAACCCTTGACGTGATGGGAACCAACACCGCCAACTTAGAGTAGAATTGAAAATCCCTCGATTAATTAGTCCACTTCTTGGCAACTAATTCAGCCAAATCAACAACGCGCTGAGAGTAACCCCACTCGTTGTCGTACCAAGCCATAACTTTAACCATGTCGCCACCCATAACCATTGTTAAGCTGGCATCTACAATCGAAGAGGTATCGCTACCTTTGTAATCGGATGACACTAAAGGTAAATCGCTATAACCCAAAACGCCTTTTAGTTCGTTTTCAGAAGCATTTTTAAAAGCTTGGTTAAGTTCTTCGGCAATGGTAGGCTTCTCAACTTGGACTACGAAATCTACCATGGATACGTTAGGAGTTGGTACGCGTAATGCTACACCATTAAGTTTACCTTTGAGTGCCGGCAGTACTAATGCTACAGCTTTTGCCGCACCGGTAGAGGTAGGTACAATATTCATTGCTGCCGCTCTTGCGCGTCGCACGTCTCGGTGAGAAGCATCGAGTAAACGTTGGTCGCCCGTGTAGCTGTGAGTAGTGGTCATTGTACCTTTGATGATACCAAATTTTTCATCTAATACTTTAGCTATAGGAGCCAAGCAGTTAGTGGTACAGCTAGCATTACTAACCACGTCGTACTTGCTTGGATCGTAATCTTGGTCATTTACCCCGATTACAAAGGTACCAACGTTACCACCCTTTCCAGGGGCCGTAATTAAAACCTTTTTAGCACCAGCTTTAATGTGCTTTCTTGCCCCTTCTTCAGTGACAAAAACCCCTGTTGATTCGATAACTAGGTCAATTTCCCACTCTTTCCAAGGCAAGTTTTCTGGGTTACGGTCGGATACGCATTTTATTGTTTTACCATTTACTGTAATGGAATTATCATCTGCAGAAATGTCAGCGTTTTTTAAATTGCCGAGCATGGTGTCATAGGTCAGCAAATGAGCATTAGTTCTGGGGTCTGAGGTATCGTTAATAGCAACAAGTTCCAAGTTACTATTTTCTCTCGTCATCCAACAGCGCATAAAGTTACGTCCGATGCGACCGAAACCATTAATTGCAACTCTAACCACAGGTCTTGCCCTCTGTATTTATCTCTAAACAGTGCTTATTTATGACCCCGATCATATCGCAAAGGGGGGGTATTAATAACTATAGAGTGTTAGATTCCTAAAAAAAATTGATAATTTATCCCGATTGGCTACCGCGAGAGCCGAGATTAGCCATATCAGTTCTGAAAATTTCCGCTACTTACTTGCGAGAAAAGTTGGTTTTTGCAGTATGAGTTACGAATCATACTTGACTAAACTATTCCCAAAGAGGTATGTATTAATTGCCAGTGAATGGTATGGAAATATATCTACGGTTGTTGCGCAACTTGCTTGCAGATCGACTCAGTTTGAGTTATATTCACACCACTTGAGAGTTGAGGTGCAGTCAACTAATTACACAATTGTGTCAATTTTTGTCTTTAATACCCGCAAAAGTAAGGTTTGTTAATATCCAAACCAGTAGAAATGATGTCAGTAGTATTTGCGTACAATTTGAATTTAGTTAATCAAGGTGTTGATAGCAGTATATCTTTCGATTATGGTTGCTATCAGTTTGGGATAAAAGAAAGCCACTATAATTTTTAAGCTTTCAGTTCCAACATCTAGAACCACTACGATGTTACAGCCCCTGAAAGAGTGAATGACACTTAGATCGTCCAAACTACCTTTTTGATTGGGGTAAAACAAAGCAGTTTCGACTACAAATAAATGACTTTCCTGTCAGAATGTCGAATTTCCTGCTCGCAATTGCCAACTTTTCTATACTCGTAGATGTGGACTTGATATAAGCTAAAATCTGATTTCACTAACAAGGTAGTATTGTAAACAATTACTTTCCTAAACTGACAAAGATGTATTTTGAATTACAATTGTTTATTTCCAGATTATGCTTTTATTCTTAGAAGAAAAGTAATAATAGTTTGGAAAGAGAAAAAAAATGCCATCCGGGGTTAAAATTTTTTTGAACAAGTAAAATTAGTGCAACAAATTCCTAGGTCAATATGAAATAAAATATACAGGCTTTGTGCCAGTACAAGTAATATGCTTGGTATGATGCGCGTGTTAAAAGTGTTAATGGTGTGGTGTGGTGTCAGAGGAAAAATCAATGGTAAATGCAGTAGATTTTAGCGGTAGACCATTTCATTTTATTGGTGTAGGCGGTATCGGAATGTCCGCTTTGGCGTATGTACTAGCTCTTAAAGGATTTCGAGTTAGTGGTTCGGATGTTCGTCCAAATCATATTACTCATAAGTTGGAATCGATTGGAGTAAATGTTTTTGGTAAACAAGAAGCAGCTAATCTTGAATTTTTTGGCGGCGATTCTTTATCGGAAAATAGTAAAGCTATAACACCGCAAGTCGTTTGTTCTACGGCTATTAATGCCTCGAATTTGGAATACAAAGCAGCGTTAGAAAATGGTTGTCCCATTTTCCATCGTTCTGATATATTGGCAGCATTAATATCCCAGTATAGAAGTATTGCCGTAGCGGGAACTCATGGTAAGACTACTACAAGTAGCATGATTGGTTATATGCTGCTGCAAACAGGTGTCGATCCAACAATTATTGTCGGTGGCGAAGTCAAAGCTTGGGAAGGTAATGCTCGTTTAGGACAAAGTCCTTATTTAGTTGCAGAAGCTGATGAATCAGATGGTTCTTTAGTTAAACATTCCCCAGAAATTGGCATTATTACCAATATAGAGTTAGATCATCCAGACCACTACGATACATTAGATGAAGTAGTAGATATTTTTAAAACATTTACCAGCCAGTGCAAAATTGTAGTGGCTTGTATTGATTGCCAAACAGTACGCGAGCGTTTCGCGCCGCATATCAGCTACAGCCTCTCGCCAGATAGTAATGCCGATTACTACGCTACAAATATTGACTATCGCGCTGACGGTACTACAGCTTTAGTTTGGGAAAAAGGTATCGCTCTGGGAGTTTTGAACTTAAGTGTATTAGGTCACCACAATCTAAGTAATGCTTTAGCTGCAGTAGCTATAGGTAGAATAGTAGGCTTAGAGTTTGGTGAAATCGCTAGAAGTTTAGCTACCTTTGAAGGGGCAAGACGACGCTTCGAGTTTCGAGGAGAAGTTGACGGAATTAGCTTTATTGATGATTACGCCCATCATCCCAGCGAACTAAGTGCAACTCTAGCTGCTGCAAGATTGCAAGCTAGGCCTGGACAAAGAGTTGTTGCAATTTTTCAACCTCATCGTTACAGCCGCACGCAAGCATTTTTAGCTGAATTTGCAACATCCTTCAGCCATGCGGATTTAGTTGTCCTTACCGATATCTACAGCGCGGGAGAACCAGATACTGGTTTAGTTAGTGGCGAAAAATTAGCTTTAGAAGTAGCAAAACATCATTCTTCGGTAGAGTATCAACCTACTTTAGCTGATGTTCGCGAGTTCTTGCTGCAAAATTTGCGTCCAGGAGATTTAGCCCTATTCCTAGGTGCTGGAAACTTGAACCAAACAATTCCCGAAATTATTGACTTTCTCGGGCAACCAGCACAAGCCACATCCTAACTAAAAAGACTTGCTAACAGTACGGAGATTAAATCCTTAAATATTGTCCGTATCTAACAACTGTTTGATTGGTAATTCGCGAACCGTATTATTACGGTAGCATCACGTCAAAATATATTCAAAACTGGTAAATATGACCATTTCCCAGGCGGCTGCTAATTCCCACAAAGCTTGTAACCATATCACCAATAAAGGAGCAATGAAAGATTCTGATAAGAACGAAGGAATTCCTTTGAAGGATACTGAATGTATTATCAAGCCTAAAGTTTCTTTATCCTCCTGCACTTCCTATAGAGTTGGTGGTCCAGCAGAATGGTATGTTGCCCCCCGTTCGTTGGAATCTTTGGAAGCTAGCGTCGAATATGCTAAAGAACACGATCTATCAATCACGGTACTTGGTGCTGGTTCTAACTTATTAATCGGCGATGACGGCATACCGGGTTTGGTTATCGCTACTCGCCATATGCGCCACGCTAATTTTGACTCCGAAACTGGTATGGTAACATTTGCTGCGGGAGAATCAATTCCTGGTTTAGCATGGGCAGCTGCAGAACGTGGCTGGGAAGGCTTTGAATGGGCAGTTGGCATTCCAGGAACCATTGGCGGTGCCGTAGTAATGAATGCAGGAGCGCACAATAGCTGTATTGCAGATATCTTAGTTAGTGCCGAGGTATTAACGACCGAAGGTACTTTACAAACTCTGAGTGCCGAACAGTTAAACTATAGCTACCGTACTTCTGTACTGCAAGGAAGCAAGCTAATAGTTACTCGAGCAACTTTGCAACTTCAGCCCGGTGCAGATCCAGCAGAAGTAACCGCAAGAACTAAGCAACACAAAAAACATCGACTAGCCACCCAACCTTATCATTTACCAAGTTGCGGCAGCGTATTTCGCAATCCTAAACCTCACTCTGCAGGTAGGTTAATCGAATCAGCCGGTCTCAAAGGCTTTAAAATTGGTCAAGCCCAAGTAGCGCAACTCCACGCTAACTTTATTGTTAATTGTGGTGGAGCTACAGCTAACGATATTTTCAATCTGATTCGTCACGTGCAACATCAAGTACAAGAACGTTGGTCAATTAAATTACACCCGGAAGTAAAAATGTTGGGAGAGTTTCAAGCTGCTTAGTTAAATATCGCGTCGCGAGCAAGTTGTATGAGTATGGATTTTTGATTTAAGATTGACTGAAAAATCTTTAATATTCAACCGAGAACTTTTAATTGGGTGCACTACCTTAAGTTGATACTCCCTCAATCAATTGAGGGATTTTTGGTTCCACGAGTCTACTTAGACTAGATGCCCCCAGGAGTTATCGAAGAAACTAAGTGATTCTAAGGTGCCAGTTACAATACACTCAGAACCATTTGCAACAACGGGATATTCTTGCAATTTAAATATAAAAAACTATCAAATAACACGACGCATCTATAATTGAATTTGATTTGTTGTTGAAAGCACACGCGGACTATTTATTATGGCGGAAAAAGGACAAGGATTTGGCTTCGGTTTAGGAAAAATGAAGGAACTGGCTGAAGCCTTTAAAAAAGCACAGCAAGTTCAAGAAGGAGCCAAGCAACTCCAAGAAGAATTGGAGCAAATGGAAATCCAAGGAGAATCTGGTGGTGGAGTGGTAAAGGTAATTCTTAGTGGAAACCAAGAACCCAAACGAGTAGAGATTTCTCCTGATGCTATGAATGAAGGAGCAGAAGTACTTTCCGATTTAGTGACAGCAGCAATGAAAGATGCTTACAATAAGTCCACTGCTACTATGCGCGATCGCATGGAGGATTTGACTAGCGGACTAGAACTTCCTGGATTTTAATCAAGCGCGTTGCCAGCAGTCTTATATCCTAGAAACTACAAAACTTTAAAATACTCTAAAAGTCGATTATGGCTTATAAGCTGCTATTCGTCTGCTTAGGTAACATCTGTCGTTCGCCAACAGCAGAAAATGTGATGAATCACTTGGTGGAAAAAGCTAGTTTGAGCGATTCGATCCACTGTGATTCTGCTGGAACATCGAGTTATCACATTGGTAGTCCACCCGATTCTCGTATGAGTGCTGCCGCGAATACTCTTTTAGGAATTAAACTTTGCGGTAGGGCACGCCAGTTTACATCAGTCGATTTTGAAAATTTCGATTTGATTTTGGCGATGGATAGGGAGAATTATCGCAATATTCTTTCTATGGATTCGAGCGGGAAATATCAAGACAAAGTGCGCTTGATGTGTGACTATTGCCGCAGATACTCTCTTAAAGAAGTTCCTGACCCCTATTATGGTGGAACTGAAGGCTTTAATCAAGTTGTAGATTTGCTTGTTGACGCTTGTGAAGGTCTTTTAGATGATATTGTCCGAAAGACAAGCTGAGCCCGCACCCTTCGCGTGAACGCTAAGGCACGACTCAAGTAAATTTATCGGGATTTAGCATTAGTTTTCAATCCAAAGTTAAGAGTTATCAAAAATAACTCTTAACTTTTTAGTTTTTATTTAGCTAAACATTGC
Source organism: Cyanobacteria bacterium J06635_10 (assembly GCA_039820385.1). GTDB lineage: Bacteria > Cyanobacteriota > Cyanobacteriia > Cyanobacteriales > Nostocaceae > Rivularia. Next base: position 1,746 of record JBCBQE010000258.1, on the reverse strand, counting down.
ATTAACTACTTTGGCACGTTCAACTAATGCGCTCCAAATCTTTTGCTGCTGAACGCGCTGTTCTATCTGTCGAAATTCTGACCACACTTTATAACATTCTTTACGAAGAAAAATGCGCCATTCTAATTGTACCCCTTTGGCGCGAATAACTCTATCTACAAATTCCTCTAGCATAAAATAAGCATCAGTAGAAAGTTCGCGAAGTATTTGATTTAAGGCTTGCTCCGACTTCTCGACTGCTTCTTTATGTAGTTGTTGTAGTATCTCTAACATTTTTTCTTCGATATTGAATTCCGAAGTAAGTTCTTCTTCTGGGGGCTTGAAAAGTTGTAATAAAGCAAATTGGTTATTATCTGGCTTGAGTTTATCGACATTATTTTGTCTTAGAAGGTGGATTATTTTCCCTGCATTGGAAACGTCCAACTCATAAAGCCTTTGAAAACCCAATTTGAGATTGTTGGAGTTATCGGGAAGAAGCTTATAAATCATTTTGAGAAAATTGATTTCCGATGAATCTACTGCATCTGCAAGTTCTCCCAAATGAGATTTGAGTATTTTGGAGACTAAATCTTTTCGCCTTGACAACGAAAGCTGCATCGCTTTATCCAAAGATAGGAAATGTCCTAAAAAATTAGTGCGGATTTCATGCAAAAATTCGTTATAAGCTGCGTCATAAGAGCCAAAAATATGACAGCGTTCTGCTATTTCATCGCAGGTTTTAGGAATTCCCGTATCCGTGCGACATCTTTGAATGGTATTTTTTACTCGTTCTTCAAATTCGCTATCTAAGCTATGCCGATTTTCTTTTAACTCTGCTAATAAATTTTCTAGATCGTTTGTCAGTTTACACCAAAACTGTTCAAAAAGTTCTTCAAATAACAAATCGCGATCGCCGTAACTTGCCAAAGCAACAGTAGCTTTCTCTAACTCAATACTGATATTTTGGCTAAGTGTATCCAATTGTTTTTGATAAGAATGCCCATATTCTCTTTCAATTGACTCCATATTCTCAACTAAATAATCAAGAATCGGCTCTAAAACTTCAGTAAAAGCCTCTTGAGAATCAGAACAATCAGCAACAATACACTTTGCAACTCGAATTGGTGTTTCTTTGAGTTCTGCTTGCAATTTCTGGCAACGATATCCATTCTCACCACCTTCTACGCCATGTTTACTGTGGTTGAGAATCATAAAGGAACACTTAGAAAGGGGAAAATTTGATAAAGCATCGCGAGCAATTTGATATAGCTTCAAGTGTGCTGCTTCCCAAACAGCATTAGCTTCTGGCCTGCGAACAAATAGAATCAGATCGGCTTCTTGAGAGATAATTTTAATTAACCGTTCCGCTTCAATTAAATTTGTATCTCCCAAACTGGGTAAATCTAATAAGCAAATTTGACCAATATCCTCGTGAGGAAAAGAACAAGATATTTCAACTTCTTTAACTGCTAAATAGTTAACAATTTTATTGCCGCTTTCATCAATAGAATCTTGAGTTACATATTGTGGAATTTCTGACTCAGTAATCTTTATGGTTGGAGATCCGAGAAAATGCCGATATTTGGTGATGTTATAATAATAATCCTTACGCAAATGACCGTACCTAGCTTTGTCAATTTCGCTATCCTTCTTATAAGCAGGCAAACTAGGTGGAGGAGTGCGGGCAAATTCTTCAAAAGTTATAGGTTTTGCAGCTAAACCCAAGGTTTCGTAATAAGGATTGAGTACTTGCTTACTGAATTCATC
>JBCBQE010000257.1:0-8193 GCA_039820385.1 Cyanobacteria bacterium J06635_10 | reverse complement strand
CTGACTTTAGGTATAAAAAGTTTCTACATCTTTTGTTTTTACATTATTGATATTACTTTATTTGAGGGTTTTAAAACTCATATAAAAACTCATATAAAAACTCATATTGAGCCAAAACCAGAGCATCAGAGGGCTGGAATGACTCCCGTCACACTCTAGAACCTATAAAACTGATAAAAAAACTCATAAAAAAAAGGTCTTGCCTACTCAGTTGTTGAATATAGATTTAGGGACGTTGTACTGCAACGTCTTTACACAGGTTTCAATTATCTAGGAAATCAATTATGTCCCGATCGCATCCAGAGAATTCAAATAAACCTGAATTGGCTTGACTGCTGTTTCATCGGACCACTTGCCCATATCGAAGTTTAATTCATGAGCTTTAACACCACAACCTATGACTTGGTCGAGAGCATACCATATATAACGCCAGTTCAAATTATTCTCTACCCCAACACCGCCTAGAAATTCATTGGCTATCCAATTATTTACAAAACTAGTATCCACTGTAGCTTGCCCGTGATTAGCATACATGATTGGAGAGCCATGATTATCGGTGAAGGAAAGATACATTTTTTTATCTTCAGTTTTTATGGAATCAAAGGGTTTAATCCAAGAATTTTTGGGGACAATTGTGTCTTCATTCCCGTGAAGAATTGCAACAGGTACCGTCAAATCTTCACCAGTTTTCACAATGTCTACTTTATCTTTGAAGCCTCCAAAATGTTCAATCATATGAACTATTTCATCTGGAATATTTGATTGGGAGTCTGGAACTGGATCTGCAACAACAACTTGCTTTGGTAGCATATTTGAGCAGACTTTTTCTTTGGCATAGTGAGGCCAGCTAAGAGCTAAAAGACCGCCAAGAGAATGACCAAAAAGATAAGTTTCTAGATTCTCTTTGTCAAGGTTTAGATCTTCGTATGCCCCTTTAACACTATCAATTGCTGATTCCATCCAAGCAACAGGACTAATTGGGAAAGGACTCAAACTCGCCTTAATCAATTCAAATAAAGTTCCAAATCGGTTTGGTTGAAATTCGCAGAAACCATGTTGGTAATTTGGGAAAATTACATAGTACCCCTGTTTGACAAGATGCTCTAGATGAGCAGCATAAATCTCGTATGCGCCTAAGACAAAACCATGAAGGTAAATGACTGCAATTTTCCCGTTTTCACCCGAATAAGGCTTGTCCGGTATATACATTCTTACATAACTACCCTCTTCACACTCCCCTAGAGTTGTGACTTTATATGTTGGTGAGATGTAAAGACTGCTGTAGTCAGGCTTTCTGGGGGGGTTAGTGTTAAAATGATGTCGTAAGAGATACATAGCTAGCCTAGAATCCTAGTTAGTTTGACTGTTATAAAGTAGTATTTTAATTATCTACTTAGGAGGATACAAATTTATCTCTCCTAAGCATATGGTCAATTCTTAGCTTTTGAATAAATCAATAGCAAACTCATCTTCACCATAGGGATAGAAAAGGAATCCTTGTGCAGTATAAGTGTATTGACCAGGTTCTAAGCTAATACCCTCAGAAGCATAACAATAATCAAGTAAATTCTCAGTATTCTCAACAAACATAGGTCCACAACTGAAGACGGGTTCAGTAACGCCGTTCTTAGTAATTGTGAGATAGTCGATTACTCCATGCCCCTCCACTTCCTTAAATACGCTTATAGCAGCATCAATGCGTTCTGTTTGCGTCACTTCAATATTTGGTACATTCAATTCAAATTCTCCATCCGATGATACATCAACAGAGAATGCCGTAAGGTCACCATAATTACTAAAACCTGCTGCCATTGCTACTGTAGGAAAACAGAAAATCACAACTGACAGAGCAAAAGCAAAAATCTTTGCTAAGCGCATAGAATTCTTGATTGTATTCATGATAATTGTCCTTGATTAATAATGGTGTTTTGTTGTTTATCTTGTCCTTGTACATCCTTTCCAGACTTTTGTAAATCAGGATAGGTGCTGCAAGGAAAGTGTCCGTAAGGGACAAAGCGATAACTGGACTTGCACCAGTAGCAGACTGCTCGGCTGTATCGCTAACTTATTCACGAGCCAGTTACAATTAATTCTCTGAATCGAAATCTTATCTGTATTTTTATCTTTATTTTGATAAATAACAACCTATAAAACTCATATTAAAACTCATATTAAAACTCATATTAAAATAACAGTGTTTTATTTTAGTTAATAGAAAACACGTCAAATCTGGCTTTTTAACCTCTAATTTGAAAATAACCTCACCCCGTCCTTACGGACACCCCTCTCCTTGATAAGGAGAGGGGAAAGGGGTGAGGTTAATTGTGTAGCTTACTTAACGGAAAACCGCTATATAAAGCCGAAGAAGGTAGGCTTAGTTTCTGTAGCCCCAGGCTTTAGCCTGAGGGCTATCGATTAATCTCCTCCACTCTGACTAGAGCTAGTCACATCCACATCGGAATCGAATTAAGCTCCTCTTCTGTAAGGGCTGATTCCAACCAACCCATTTTCACCGGAACCTGATAAAGTCTTCCAGGTGCTAATCTCTTCCACATATGACACATTCCCGGAACAACTACTTTAGCAACTCTTAACCCAATATCTGCACGAGTTTGATCTAACACCAGCATTTCCATGCCATTTTTCTCAACGATTTGTTGACAAAGCTTGACATCTTCAAGCAAGTCTGCATTAGCTATCTGTGGATAATCGCTACTAACTTTAATAGCAATTCTCTCATCTGGAACTAAATAAACTTGCTCCGCCACAGTAGCAGTTTTCCACCAATCTAGAGCTAAGATATCAGCAGATGGTGGATAGTTCGTACTTCCATCAGGCTTTGCGAATAAAACATTGGGTAAAATTTGGTTAACTTCAGTCAAGGCTCGACTAATAGCAATCTTGGCATCGAAATGAGCGCCATAACCCAAAACAATATCTTCTACAGAGCGATCGCTCCTTTTACTAATGGCTGCAAAAACTGGAATATTCAAATCGCTGGTAATATCTAAAACCCAAATTTCCCGATTTATAGTTTGATAATATTGCTTTAGTTCTTGAAAATAAGGCTGATCAAAACTATCTAAATCAACTCGGGGCTTTTGCAGACGATTGTACCACCACAAAGCCACAGCATCCCGCTCTACTAATTCCATAAACCCTTGCAGAATAGCTTCTTCAATGGTATTCCCCGCTGCACATCCATTAGAGTCAGCCCAACAATCAGGTTTATAAGACGGTTGATAGCCATAATAACAATAAGCCGTTGGCAGATATTTAAATTCCTGGTGAGTTAAACTCCAAATGGGAGTCCATTCAATAACTCTATCTTCATCAAAAGGTTCGGGGACTTTTTGAAACCAGCCTTGACAATCTGCATTCCATTGCTCTCGATTCTCATATTGCTTTTGACTAAAGTTCATGCAAGCATTGGGGTGAATTGCTTTGTCTCCCATTTCTTGGTAACTGCCTTTTTCCCTAATTTCATCCCCTTGAAACACCCCAGAATATCGCTCGATCGCTTCGCAGAAACCGCTAGCCATAGCTTGAGAGTCTGTTCTACCTTTACCCGCGCTTCTCCCTCCCAAATTTTGACGCAAGCTAGCCAAATCGTCAAACAGACTGAGAAAATGATGTTTCGCTATATAGTTATGAGTTAATCCATTCCCAGGAATTTTATTTAATTCTCGGACAACACCAGTAATCGGACTAATATGATGTTTGTATTTCCTCAGAGTTTCTTGTGGTGAACAAGAACGGTGTCCTCCATCCACTGTAAAGGTTTTCTTGCACCTTCCTAAAACAACGGGTACAGGATTTTTATTCAAACCATGAGAAAATACATCTGTCATCTGTCCACAGGTAGAACATTGAGGACGTTTAGTAACTCGATGATTTTGGGTTTGCAAGGTAATAGTATCGTAAGTAATTAGATTATTTTCTAATCGTTTATTTTCCCCTTGCACAATCCACTTAAATATCTCCGTGGCTACCATTCCTAATGCAGTTTGTACCGTAGATGGTAAAAATCCCAAAGGAGGAGTCAAAGGGGTGGAAATATCCTTCTGTCTCTGAATAAATCCTTCAATTGGTCTATTATCTCGCAAACGCTTCGCTAAACATTCCCAGCAACTAGTTTTCTTGGGGTTGAATTTTGGGCCAATCCAAATTATGCTTCCCAATGGTTTTACCAGCATCCACGGAGATTGGGTTTCTAGTGCTTGCTTATTAAACTCATCTAATTCAGGATTGAGGTAGTCGTCGGTTAAAACTACTGTTAAATCGCCAACCTCCGCTACTTGAATTTCCATAGACTCAAGCATCGAAATTAACTCCTCGCCAGAAACCGAACCGAATGTTTTTACCGCTACTTTAGTTGATCCCAATCGTTGATGGGCTACGGTGGGGCTAATATTGAGGTGATGACAGAAGATTTCTAACTCTGATGAGAGAAAATTATCCTGTTGAACCAGATAGCCCTTTTGCTCCATTTGTATTAAAGCATATTGGGCTTGGATACTTACATTGAGAACTTCTTGGAAAAATGTTTTATTTTTTTGAAAGGTTTTTTCATCTGACAGTAATAATTGTTGAAGTGCGTCAATAATTTCGTCATTATTGCGATTGCCATCAATTAAAGCAGCCAAACTACAAGAAAGGCGATCGCTCAACCAAGCTTTTTCTCTCTCAGACAAAAAAAATACTTGATCGGTATCTATAGTTTCAACACAATAGGAAGGATTTAACCGTGGGTTAGGTAGCATGATTTTAGTTCTTTATTTTTGACGGGTACCCTAGATAATTTTTTTAGGAGAAAAAAATTATCTAGGGAGCCCTTGACACTCCCACCCCTAAAGGGAGTGGGATTCAGATAGTTAGAGGCTAGGGTACACAGGAGATGATGTCTCAATCAAATTTCGTAATTCCTTTTTCCTAAAAAACTGCCGATACAATTCACAACTTACAACCGCTTGATTATTTAAAAGTCTAATCAGTCCCATAGAAATTAACTTATGAGCTAAAATGGGATCTAGAGTCACAGGTTCAGTCGCATTTATAACGGTATTAAAAGTTAGTGCTAATTCAGGCTGTGTTTTCAATGTTGCCCAATGACGCTGCAAGTGATAAGAATAAATTCCCGTAGCACTCGTAGCAGTTTCTAGGAATTGGCAGAGATTTATTTCCTTTTGACTAAGATGATAAAGTGCTAGGTTTACTAGTGCTGGATGTCCCCCAACCATTGCCATTAATTGTCTAACTTCTTTCTCCAGAACCCAGTGGAGTCCGTAGCATTGAGCCAATAATTGCACCTCAGCAGCACTGAAGCAGTCCAATTGAATCGGCAGCCCTATGTTAAAAGGAGACTGGTCTATGTTGAGAGGTACGTAAATTTCCGTAGAGTGAACAACGACCAGACGAAGCTTTTGCCATATGGGCAGTCTTTTTGCTTCTTCGTACCAAGAACGCAACAAAGGTAAAAAATCCTTCGCTACTTTCGGATGCTCAAAAATCTGGTTCATTTCATCTAATGCTAAGACGAGGGGAGTATCAATTAATTCTAGTAGGTAGTCTTGGAAGTAGATGGTAGAACTAATTTTGCTGCCCAAGTCTTCATCCCAATACTCCTCAAGCATTGGTTTCAACTGAAGTTGGTGAACAATATTGGCACAAAGCCAGCGCAGAAATTGATTTAAATCGCTCAAAGTTTCCCGTTCAACTTGTTCTAGCTTCAAGCTGACAGTGTGATAACCCAGACACTCAGCATGGTCAATAATCCGATTAAGTAGAGAGGTTTTTCCCATTTCTCTGGGAGCTTTAATCCTTATTAGCGCTCCTGGTTTTTTGATTTCTTGATATACTTGCTCCTGAATAGAAAGGCGTTTGAGATAAAAGGGAGAGTTGAGAGGAACTGGGCCACTGGGGTAGGAAGGTGATGTATTATGGTTAGTTTTGGGGGTAAATTCTACACTAGATTGCTTACCCCGCTTTATCTGTGGATCTGCTTGGGTGGTAGCATAAGATTCCAGCAGCATCCTACAGTTTTTTTTGGTCACGCGCTCACCAACTAATTTGGAGAGTCGCTGATACAATTCCGGAGCAACGACATTGGTGAAGTAGCCAGGACTATAACCTGCCTTCATAGCAATTTGGTTGTAAGTTTTATACTCCCAAACGCCATGTAGAATAAGAACTTCTGTTGAATTAAGGGGGTGGATTCGGCTATCAACTAGCTTGCGATCGACAGTTTCAACTATAAAATCAAGGTTCATAAATTTTCAAAGTCATGGGAAACTCATGCCTTAAAGTCGGGCAGAAACACACTTAGGCACTGTGGCGTGCCGTGACTATTGAAATGCTGATGGGTTCTGGCGCTTATGATGGGTATAGCTTGTGGCGCGGTTCTCCGCAGCATAGAACAGCTCTGCCGGCTATACAATTCTTCGCTTTTAGGAGAACCCCTCTGCCGACAATCCCCGATTCGGACTTATGTCCTAAGTCCCTCCATGACGACATAAAGGTACCCATAGGCGCTCAACCCACGCTCTGCGTGAATGCTAACAGGCTCGCGGTGGTCACTTCGCGGTTTAATTTAATACTTCCATCCAGACCCATAGAACTGCTTCGTCTTTGGAATAACCCTACATAGATGCTTCCCTGATACTTCATCCAAAAAAATATCCCAGTACTTTTAACCGTGGATTATGGACAAAAATCTCGGCATTTAGCCGCTTTCTAATAATATCATTTCATGGAAATAAAAATTGCTCGTGTATAATTGGAGATCCATTTTCAAATACGGGGCGTGAGTTGTCACAACTAAGACTTAGCCAATTGGTGATTTGGTAAAAAATCATCCCGCCATCTCCCTCTATCCCCCAATCCCCTCATGTGGCACAATAAAAACGGGAATAAGAGAAATATTTAAAGGTATTTATAGGTGAGTCCTACTACTCAGAACAACAAGAGTGCGCGACGTGTGGTATTTCCTTTTACTGCCATTGTGGGTCAGGAAGAAATGAAACTGGCTCTAATGTTGAACGTGATTGACCCCAAAGTTGGCGGCGTTATGATAATGGGAGATCGTGGAACCGGTAAGTCAACAACCATTCGAGCGCTAGCCGATTTACTTCCAGAAGTTCCCGTGGTTGCTGAAGATCCCTTCAATTCTCATCCCAGCGATCCCGATTTGATGGGTGATGAAGCTCGTCAAAAGTTAGATCAAGGTGAAGATATTCCCGTAGAACAGATGAAGGTACCAATGGTAGATTTACCTTTGGGAGCTACAGAAGACCGAGTTTGCGGTACTATCGATATTGAAAAGGCTTTATCAGAAGGTATCAAAGCTTTTGAACCAGGACTTTTAGCTAAAGCTAACCGCGGTATTCTTTACGTTGATGAAGTCAACTTGTTAGATGACCATTTAGTAGACGTACTGTTAGACTCAGCCGCTAGCGGTTGGAATACCGTTGAACGTGAAGGAATTTCCATCCGTCACCCAGCACGTTTCGTTCTTGTTGGTTCCGGAAACCCAGAAGAAGGGGAATTACGTCCCCAATTACTCGATAGATTCGGAATGCACGCCGAAATTCACACCGTCAAAGAACCAGCATTAAGAGTGCAAATTGTGGAACAAAGGTCAGAATTTGACCAAAATCCTCCCGAATTTACTGAAAAATATCAACAACAGCAACAAGAACTACAACAGCAGATTATTAAAGCCCAAGAACTTTTACCCTCCGTTAATATGGAATATGACTACCGGGTAAAAATTTCTGAAGTATGCTCTGAATTAGACGTAGATGGTTTACGCGGTGACATCGTAACCAATCGTGCCGCCAAAGCCTTAACCGCCTTTGAAGGACGTAACGAAGTCACTGTAGACGATATTCGCCGCGTTATCGCCCTGTGTCTGCGTCACCGACTGCGGAAAGATCCTTTAGAATCTATAGATACCGGCTATAAAGTCGAAAAAACCTTCTCCCGCGTCTTTGGTGTAGAACTTCCAGAAGATGCAGCCAACATCAACGGAACCGGACAGAAAGTAGGAGCTAGAGGGTAAAATTTAAAGGTTAGGAGTGAGGAGTTAGTTATATATCAATTCCTCCCCATCCCCCCATCCCCCCATCTCCCCATCAGGAGTTGGAACAGGTAAGACAGGATAAATGCCAAACAAAACAGCGGGAGAGCGGGGGG
>JBCBQE010000256.1:0-8197 GCA_039820385.1 Cyanobacteria bacterium J06635_10 | reverse complement strand
CTGTGAATCCAGGAGGAAGAAACGGTTTATTATTAGGGAATCCAGAAGAATTACTTTTAGAAATTGCGGCTATTACAGTTACTTATTTTGTTGCCGGATTTGGCACCTGGATCATTATGAAAGTAGTTGATAATACGGTTGGATTGCGTGCGCCAGAAAACGCCGAATTGCAAGGTATGGATATTAGCGAACATGGGGAAGAAGCTTACAATCCCGAATATATCGCAAAATGAACAGTTAACAGTTAACAGTGAGCAGTGAGCAGTTAACAGTGAGCAGTGAGCAGTGAGCAGTTAACAGTGAGCAGTGAGCAGTGAGCAGTGAGCAGTGAGCAGTTAACAGTGAGCAGTGAGCAGTGAATTATCTACCTCCCCTCTACCCCCTCTCCCCGTCTCTCCATCACGTCAAAAGGCAAAGCGTGGATTACAATCTAATGCAAATATATTGATTTACCTCGTTACCCGTGTCTAGTACTGATAAAACTTTTCCTACCTGGGCATTTTTCTCTTTATTAAGTAACGTCATACTGTTATTAGCGGTAATTTTGTTGATTGGCAAACAACAAGGTGTTACCGCTTTTTTGAGTACTGTGGTAACTCCTTCTCCTCCACCGAATTCTGAGACTCAAACTCAACGAGTCGTTACACCCCAACTGGGTAAACGTCATAAATTGGATTATCAAAAATGGGTAAATATTCTCAAACAGGAAGCTGAAGTCATAGCCCAGAAAAAACCCCGTAATTTAAATATACTGGCTGGAGATTCTCTGAGTTTGTGGTTCCCCTCAGAGTTATTACCGGATAATAAAACATGGTTAAATCAGGGAATTTCTGGGGAAAAAACTGCTGGTTTATTAAAAAGATTAAATTTATTTGATAAAACGACACCGGAAACCATTTTTGTGATGATAGGCATAAATGATTTAGTCGCCGGTATCAGTGATGAGAAAATTTTAAAGAATCAACGGCAAACTATGGCTTATTTGCATAAAAAGCATCCCAAAGCACAAATAGTCATTCAGTCAATTTTGCCACACCAAGGAGAGCAGGCCACTTGGGAAGGAAAAGATAAACTCTTAGCAATTCCTAATAGTCGCATTCGCAACTTAAATCAACAGTTGCAAACCATAGCAGCAAAAGAAGACGTAAAATATTTACACCTATATCCTCTGTTTGCCGATAAACAAGGAAATCTCCGCTCTAAATTGACTACTGATGGGTTACATCTTAATCCGAATGGTTATTTAGTTTGGAGTTCCGCTTTACAGTTATACTCTCAGATATCAATGAACAATGAACAATGAACAATGAACAATGAACAATTGGTATAAAGCAACACGTTGTAGCCTGATAACTCGTCTGGGGCTATGCAATATGATAACTGATAATTGATAATTGATAATTGATAACTGATAACTGATAACTGATAATGGATACAAAAGCTTTTAAACGCTCATTACAACATTCCGAGAATTATCATCGTAGAGGATTTGGACACAAAGAAGAAGTAGCGACTCAGCTAAATTCGGAATATCAAAGCAGCTTAATTCAAGAAATTAGAAATAATAATTACACTTTAACTCGCGGTGATGTCACAATTCGTTTAGCGGAAGCTTTTGGGTTTTGCTGGGGAGTTGAGCGTGCTGTCGCGATGGCTTATGAAACTCGCAAGCATTTTCCTAACGAACGAATTTGGATTACTAATGAAATTATTCACAACCCATCTGTAAATCAACGTTTGCGAGAAATGCAGGTTGGGTTTATTGCCGTAGAAGCTGGTGAAAAAAACTTTTCTGTGGTTGAGTCTGGGGATGTTGTGATCTTACCTGCTTTTGGCGCAAGCGTTCAAGAAATGCAGCTACTTAATGATAAAGGTTGTAAAATTGTCGATACAACTTGTCCTTGGGTTTCTAAAGTTTGGAATACAGTTGAAAAGCATAAAAAAGTTGATTGTACCTCTATAATTCACGGTAAATATAAACACGAAGAAACTGTTGCAACTAGTTCCTTTGCGGGTAAATATCTAATTGTTCTCAATTTGCAAGAAGCGGAATATGTTGCCGATTATATTTTGAATGGCGGCAACCGCGAAGAATTTCTCGCTAAATTCAGTAAAGCTTGTTCAAAAGGATTTAACCCCGACACTGATTTAGAAAAAGTTGGCATTGCCAATCAAACTACAATGCTTAAAGGGGAAACCGAACAAATTGGTAAATTGTTCGAGCGTACTATGATGAAAAAGTATGGCCCTACCGAGTTAAATCAGCATTTTCAAAGCTTTAATACTATCTGCGATGCTACCCAAGAAAGACAAGATGCGATGCTGGAGTTAGTGGAAGAAAAACTTGATTTAATTGTAGTGATTGGCGGCTTTAATTCATCGAATACCGCTCATTTACAAGAAATTGCCGAGGAAAGAGAAATTCCTTCTTATCATGTTGATAGTGTGGAAAGAATTTTATCGGAAAATAGTATCGAACATCGTCAGTTAGATGGCAATGTTAAGATATCTGAAAAATGGTTGCCAGATGGAAAGATTGTTGTCGGAATTACCTCTGGTGCTTCTACTCCGGATAAAGTTGTAGAAGATGTAATTCAAAAGATTTTTGAATTGAAGAAATCAGTCGCAGTCATTTAACAATCCATAACTGTAACTGAAAAACTTAAATATACTCCTCAAATAAAGCCCAAGGAAATGCAATGGGCTTTATTTTTTATAGAGAAGTTGCTCCGGGAACATAGCAGTTGTACTAGGTGTCATCTTTCACGCTGATTAAAATACAAAATTCTCATTTTTCCGACTGGTAAAAGCCTCTCCCTATCATATGGAGAAAGGAATAGAGAGGGATTAAAACTGTATTATACTCAACGGAAAACCCCATTATTCATCAAAAATTGGTATTACATCCTCCACAAAACAAAATACAAATTTTACTCAATTTTGAATGTAATAATTACGCAATCGATCAAGTATTTTTTCAAAAATATATTTATCAAGATCGTTGTATAATCAACATAAAAATACGCCGATTGTCTCGCGCAATCTAAATGTTAATCTTAATATTAAACTACCACCAGATAAATTAAACTCAATATTCTATCAGCTTAATTACCCATAAAGTTCTATGATAATAAACACTAATAGGAAACTTTTTTTTTATAGATAAATTTTTAATTGTAACATAAGCTCGTTGATTTATCACGGGCAAAAATAGTAAAAGTAATAAAAGCTAACTGCTATTGTTAGCCAAAATTTAGGTGTATAAAGACTTTTCCTCACTCTATCAATTTTGGGGTAAGAGTGAGGAATTATCCTCATATGTCTAAATATCGAAAAAGATAAAAAACGTTACGGATTATAATGAGGATGACTCACAAATTAGCATTTGCAGCTGCTTGTTTAGCGATATATTCTGCTGTAGTTGTGAAACCGGCGAGTGCTATCGAAAATAATTTATCAGAGGAATTAGTAGCACAGTCTTTCAATACTGAATCATTTATTGAGGAAACGCCAAAAACGCCTGATTCGAGTCAACTAAACGATCAAACTAACTCAAACAGACAAAGTTCCGATGATGTTTGGTTAATTCCATTGTTATGGGGATTAGGTGGATACTTGATTGGAAGTCTTGTTGGAACACAAAAAACTTATACCAAGATGAATAAGGGAGAGCGAAAAATTCCTCCTCTCATTTAGTAGTTATGCATCTCGCTCGATAATCCCTGTGAAATTTAAACAGTGTGCTTCTCTTCAAATAGCTTGGCTTGAATTGTAGATAGGTAACTCCCTATAACTAATAAATGGTGGACAATTATGACGTTGTCCACCATTTATTAGTTTAAAGGTTAATAATTATAAAAAATAAACTCCTAACTCAATAACAGACGTAGCACTGCTACGTCGAGACAAATCCTAACTCATTACTCGCTGGGGAATTTCTTTCCCAAATAAAGTGAAATACATCAAACGATAAATATCTGTATTATCTACAGTTGATGGTAATTTATCTGCATTTAATCCCTGTGCTTTGGTAACAACCGAACCAGTAAAATCACTTAAACCCGCCCAAGCGATCGCAAAAGGATATCTGTTTCCTGCTTTATCTGGTGCGGAAACGAAAGGTAATGTAGCTGTACCTTGTTTACCATCTACCGGTGCGCCGTTTCGAGTTTTTTCGGGTATTGGTTTATCTAGAGGCAAATTTTTAGTAGTCACTCCAATTACTTCCAAACCACCTGCATCGCTATCGGCGGCGGTAACTAATAAAGTGTTAGGGTTTCCATCGATAAATTTCATCGCGTAACCAACGGCATCATCGGCGCGTTTGATTGCTTCTATACAACCTTTGGCATTGTTTTTATTGCAAAAGTTGTCGGATCCTTCTTCTTCTAAAACAATAAAAAAACCATCTTCATCTTGAGATACAACTTTTAAAGTCGCTTTTAACATTTCGGCGACACTCGGTGCATCTGAAAGGTACAGCGGTAAATTTTTCTCTTTTAAATCTTCTTCGGATTCGTCGTTATAAGTATCTGTAGCCGCAAAAATTCCTAATACTTTTTTAGTATCTGGGGGTAAATTCAAAAGTTCGTCGCGATTATAAACTACCGTATAACCCTTTTCTTTCGCGACTTCAATTAAATTTACTCCGTCTTCTCGCTGACTTTCTGAGGCTAAAGCGTGTCTTCCTGCCGTACCTTTGGGGAGATAAAATACTTCACCACCACCCAAAATTACATCAACTCCAGACTCAACTATTTGTTTGGTGATTTCTGCAAACTCCCGTCTCGTCTTGGTTTTAGCGACAAAAGCACCTGTTCCAGGTTCTGGTATTATACCGGAATTGATAATCGCCGTTGCCTTACCTGCTGCTACAGCTTCTTCCATAATGGTTTGTGGTTTACCTGAAGCTGCTACTATAGGTTGTCCTTTTTCATCTAAACCAAAAGAATCGGCGTTGGCTTTGACTCCTGTAGCGTGAATTACCGCACCGGCGTTAGAAGTTGCGGTAAGTTGGTTTTTCAAATGTCCTAAATAGACTCCCAAGTTAGACATTTTATCCCAATTCAATCTACCATCTGGACCATAATGCAGCATCCGCGCTGCTCCCCAATGAGATGCACTGGTACCATCTGGATGGATAAATATTACGTTTCCTTGGTTGGTTTGACTGATATCAGTATTGTTTGGTGGTGCAGCACATGCTGTTAAAGCTACCACCGCTAAGACTGTTAAACTAATTATTTTTCTGTTTATTTGCAACACGGTTTTTTTAGTTACTCAATATATATATTTCGGATTTAATTACGCCGTTTACGATCTCAAGCCAAGTTAGATATAGTAATGTGTTTTACCTTTTAAATCTTTATTAGGGATGTTTTTTTCTTTTGTTAACTAAATTACTTTTTAATCAACTACAGAACTGAGAGAAATAGTTTAGCAAAGAAAAATTAGATATTTTTTTTCATTATCAACCTCCTATAGATACATTTAAACTGTGATTTTATCAGATTAGATTTTTCTTTTCTGAGAAGAAAAATTATTTCAGTAAATACTTGCTAATAATGTAAATAAAAATAAAGTACAACGTTTATTATTTAAGTAAAATCTGAGAGAATAGCGTATGATTGCTATACATTTTTTATACTAACAAAATATCTTTACTATGTTGATTACAGAAGCTCTTGCAATCAAAATTACCGAAGTATCTGTCAAAAGTTTAGCAGATATATTTATAGGGATAGGTTGGAAAAAAATATCGAAGTTAGGTTCTATTTCAGATAGAAAGATTCAACAGATAATTTTTGATGCATCCCATAAATACATCAAAAACTATACAGCGCGTCATGGTTATCTGAAAGTGTTAGGAATGCGAGAGCCTGTAGCGCTGGAAAAGGTTTACACAAATGTACGCTTTCTGGAAAGATGGAATATCCGTCAGTTTGAATCTATTGAGAATTTAGAACAAGCTTACCGACAAAATCGCAGTTTTCAACCAAAAGATACTTTAGATTTAATTGGACTTGAAGTTGCAAATGGAAAACAGTATTTAATGGTATTGGGTGGCCCCGGAGTTGGTAAATCTACGTTTTTACGTAAGATGGGCTTGGAAGCACTTAAGGGGTATAAAGGAGGATATTTACATAAGTGTATTCCAGTTTTTATTGATTTAAAAAGATTTGAGTCAAAAGAAATTGATATTAAACAAGCGATTATCAAAGAGTTTAGTATTTGTGGCTTTCCCGATGGTGAAATAGCTACAGAGAAATTACTCAAATCAGGAAAATTATTAATTTTATTAGATGGTTTAGATGAAGTTCCAGGAAAAGTTGTTCCCTATGTAATTGATTATATTCATGATTTTTGCGATAAATATGATGCAAATCGCTTTATTATATCCTGTAGAACTGCTGCATATAATCATAATTTTCTTCGCTTTACTGATGTGGCGATGGCGGAATTTAGTAATACTCAAATCAAGCAGTTTATTAATAACTGGTTTCAATCGGAAGCGGATCAGAAAATCGGTACGGCAGCTAAATGTTGGGAATTATTACAAAAGCCAGAAAATGCTGGAGCTAAAGAATTAGCAAATACTCCCTTATTACTGACTTTACTATGCTTGGTTTATCACCGTTCCCAAAACTTTCCTAATAATCGCAGCGTTTTATATCGTAAGTCTTTACGACTCTTTTTAGAAGAATGGGCTGCTGAAAGAAGAATTATGCGCCAGGCTATTTATGAAGGTTTAAATACAGAACATCAAGAAATATTGCTCTCAGAAATTGCTCATGCTGGTTTTGAAATAGATCAATTATTCTTTGATAAGCGAGAAGTTGTAGATAAAATTAAGACTTTTTTGCAAGATAATCTCAATGCACCAAATAATTTAGCTGGAGAACAAATTTTAAATGCGATCGCCATTCAACAGGGAATCTTAGTTGAACGTGCTGAAGATGTATTTTCTTTCTCTCATTTGACACTACAGGAATATTTAACGGCACAATACATTGTAGACAATTGCCAAATTAATAAATTAAATAACTATCTTACAGATAGAAGATGGCATGAAGTATTTCAATTAGTAGCAGGTTTGACGCGTGGTGGTGCGGATGAATTGTTGTTAATGATGGAAGCTCAAGCACAAAATTATATTAATAGTTCAAAGTTACAAGGTTTATTAAGATGGGCACAAGAAGTTACTACGGATAATTCAGAAGATTATAATTTAAATGCAAAACGTGCAACAGCATTGTTTCTTGCTATTGCCAGAGATAATATATTAGAACTGGTGACGCTTTTGAGTCCGAAACTATCAAGCATAATGGAAATCACCTGCACTTTAAACTTTGCTCGTGCGGTTAATCTTAATATGGCTCGTATTATTAGTAATACTCGTACTCCTCGTCGTAAAAGCACTACAACTCGCACTTTATCTCATGCTTTTTCTCGTACTGTCGTTGAAGAATTAGATAATTTTAAAATCTTTAAAGATATAGAATTTAAGACTATAGTAGAAAATTTCAAAAGACTAAAAAATCAAGCTCCCAGTCGCTACGAACCTTATAAAGCCCATGTAGGATTTAATAAACGCATTTCCAATATCTGGTTTCGTTCTTTAAAATTGAATGCTGAGTTAGTCAATTTATCAAGTGAAGAATTAAAAGCTTTGGATAATTTTATTTATATTAACTCGCTGATGGTACGCTGCAAACAAGCAGCAGTGCGCGTATCTGCTAAAACTTGGTCAGAAATTGAGAATCGGATGTTATTGGTAGAAAATGATTGAATAAGGAGTTAGGAGTTGTAGAGACGTAGCACTGCTACGTCTCTACAGGGGTTAGGAGTTAGGAGTTAGGAGTTAGGAGTTAGGGGTAGAGGTAATGACAAAAGCGATTTGTTTGTGGTAATTCTTCGGTTATCCACCTGTTAGTTCTATGATTATTAATTATGCAGCCCTATCTCTCTATTTTCCGATGGACTCAACTGCTAGGTTTATAAACAAAATATGTATAAATACTCATACTTTTAAATAATGATATTTTCACTTTTTTCCGTCAAAAATATTCTTTAATAGAATAAAATTAAGTGTCATTTGAGCTACTATGAAGTATAAAATAATAGACCTATTACAGTATATATTTTTATCTTAATAAAGGAAAAAAATCGAAAAAAATCAAAATTGTAAAATAAATAT
>JBCBQE010000255.1:0-8206 GCA_039820385.1 Cyanobacteria bacterium J06635_10 | reverse complement strand
GTTGGATATTCTACGTACAACAAAACGGAAAATTTAGAAGCATCCCTTCAGTGGATAACTTCAAAGCCTTCCGTAAGAAAGTCAAGAAAATAGTTAACTGTTCTAACTATGGGGCTAAGGTTAAAGCTCAAAAGCTGGCACCAATAGTCAGAGGATGGAGACAATACCATAAATACTGTAAATTGGATGGGTCAAGGTTCTCACTTTGGCACACAAGTCACAGAGCATTTAAGGTATTTAACAAGGAAAAGAAACAAGATAGGTATACAGCCGAAAAGCTTGTTTTACAAGCTTTCCCATCAGTTCCTTATTCCGAACATGGACACATTATGGTCAAAGGGGATAAATCCCCCTATGACGGAGACATAATCTACTGGAGCAAACGCAAAAGTAAATTATACCATGACCTAACCTCAAAGCTAGTAATAAAGCAATCCCATACGTGTGGTCACTGTGGCTTAAAGTTCGTAGACGACGAATCTATACACCTACACCACAGAGACGGCAACCACAACAACTGGAAACATAAGAACCTTATAGCTGTTCACCAAAGTTGCCACCAATACATCCACATGAGCAAGAAAGGTGAGAAAGGTTAGAAAGCTGTTAGGCGACTCTCTTAACCGAGACTACCTCCTTACAACTAGCAGGAACAGCAAGTATAAATGGACTCTAACTTTCTATTCATTCTAGTAGCCGGATGCGGCGAAAGTCGCACGTCCGGATATGAAGGAGAGGTGCGGAGCATAATAGCTCCCATCGACTCTAACAGCCGTTTTCTGGGAAGATAGATTTAATTATCAATTATCAGTTATCAGTTATCAAAATTAATTGGTAACTGATAACTGATTAATTTTGGTTGTTGGTTGTTAGTTATTGGTTGTTAGAATTTAGGGGTTAATTGTAAATTTTCTGTGGTATATATGCCATATATTTAATTAGTAATTAAGAGAGTGGGAGTTAAATAAATCTGTGGAAATTATTGATTTCTACTATTCTATTGGTAGTCGTTATTCATATCTTGCATCTACTCAGATTAAATCTGTTTCTGGACAATACGAATGGAATTACCACTAACTCGATGCAAATACTCCCTGAGTTCCTAACTCCTAACTCTTAACTCCGCGAGCTCCGCGAGCTACTAACCACTAACTCCCAACTCCGCGAGCTCCGCGAGCTCCGCGAGCTCCGTGAGCCACTAACTAAATTGCAGTAAAGTGACTCGATGTAAGTGAAGTCGTATCAAATCCTTCTAAGGTTGCTAAGAGTGTATCTCCAACTAGAATATTGTTACCAACAAAAGATAAATCGCGGAATAGAAGATTGTTTAAGGTAGTAATTCTGTCACCTTCTGCTGAATTAAAATCGGTAATTGTATCTTTTGTAGAACTATTACCATCAAGGTAGAAAATATCGGCTCCCGTACCACCAGTCAAGGTATCTGCACCCGCAGCACCATTGAGAAAATCGTTTCCTTCACCACCTACAAGAATATCTTTACCTTCCCCTCCTAAAAGCCCATCATTACCAATACCGCCGTATAATTGATCGTTACCCTTACCTCCGTCGAGGAAATCATTACCCTCGCCGCCAACGATAATATCTTTTCCCTCATCTCCTAATAAATTATCATTACCAGCGTCGCCGAAAAGTTGATCTTTTCCTTTACCACCTTTGAGAATATCGTCTCCTGCAAAACCTGTGAGAGTATCGTTACCCTCAAATCCACGAAAAATATCGTTGTTATCGGTGCCTTCTAAGTTATCATCGCCCCTTGTACCATCGATATTATTGGGAACCTTTACGGTGACTAAACCAATATCGGTACCACCTTGATTATCTTGAGCGGTGTATTCAAAGCTGGCGTTACCGCTAAAGTCTTGGTTGGGGGTAAAGATTATTGTGTCGTCGCTCTCCTTATCTGGCGTACCGTTATCATTGAGAGTTACAGTACCATCGTGAGCATTGCTAACGGCAGTAATAGTTAAAGATTTACTGTCTGAGTCGGTATCGTTAAAGAGTAAACTGACCACGGGAATGGTTATAGTCTTGTTTTGAGATATTTTAATGGTATCGTCAGTAGCTATAGGAGGATTATTATTTGCCCTAGCCGTTTCAATTATCAACGTTGGCATACTTACAGAGCTTGGATCTACCGCTACACCTCCAAATTCCAAGGCTCGTAAACCTATTCCTGCTGCATATTCGTCGTTGTTAACTAAGTCTTGCACAAAATTGGTAACATCAAAAGAAAGCTGCTCTCCGACAGATGCCTCGGAAGTATTTTCTGTATCTAAAAGTATGCCTTCTTCAAAATCCGAAGCATCAGCAACCCCGTTACCCGCATATCCAAATGCGCCAATACTATCGGGATTCTCGCCGGGAGCAACTCCCACTCCGCTGACTTGTAAACCAGTAATTTTCACGTCAAATCTGGCACTAGTAATAGTTTCTCCCTCCGGGATAGAAAATTCACTGATATCAAATTCCGCAAATTCCCCTACTTCACCAGTATCGCCAAGTATTATGGTGAAAAAATTACCAGGAAACACTATATCCCCGCTTCCATCAAATTCGCCGTCAAACCCACCGTCTATGACTTCAAAGGTTGTTTCCGGTTCAAATGAAAACGTATTTACCATAAAACCCCCATAAATAAAAGCAAGTCTCTATTAAGCAGTTATTAGAAAGCATTCAACTGCATGTTTCTCTAGTAGTATGGGCAAGGGTGGTTTTTTTGTAAAGAACATGAATTACAGTATCAACACTGACACAAACAATGTCTGAAAAACTAGCGGGGGTTAGGAGGATTTTTAACCGGTGAGATAAGGGATAAGTTACTCATGCATTTATCGTTTCTTAATCAATTCGATGTGATTCTGCTCGATGTAGGGCACACTTTTATGTTTGGAGGTTATCGTTTCTTTAAAACTGAAGATTTTGCAGCTACTTATCGTAGTTTGGGTGGAAGTTTACTGACAGAAGAACAGGTAAATAATATTATATTTAGAGAATCTCGAAAAATAAAAGCTGATGGTAAAAACCAGCGATTATATGATTGTTTACCTCCGGTTTTGAGTTACTTACAAAAAAATGTTGAAACTACAGGTTTACCAGCAAGCGAATTAAATTTATTAGAGCAAGTCTTTGCGACTCATGAAGTTGGAGTGATATCTCAAAAGCATGTAAAAGTTTTACAGCAAATAAGAGAAACTCATCGTTTAGGAATTATTTCAAATATTTGGTCTAAAAAAGATTTATTTTTACAGGAATTTGATCGAGTCGGGATTCGCGATTTATTTGATATAATTATATTTTCATCAGATTATGGTTGGATTAAACCTTCAATTAAAATATTTGATAAAGCAATTGAATTCTTTGATGTAGAACGTGACAAAATAGTTTACATTGGCGACCATATTATGCGCGA
Organism: Cyanobacteria bacterium J06635_10; assembly: GCA_039820385.1. GTDB lineage: Bacteria > Cyanobacteriota > Cyanobacteriia > Cyanobacteriales > Nostocaceae > Rivularia. The sequence goes on along the minus strand of JBCBQE010000255.1, from coordinate 4,776 downwards.
TGTTGGTGGTGCAAAAACAGCGGGATTATCAACTGTTTGGATTAATCGACGTGGTAAACAACTTAATGAAAGTATGGCTGTTCCCGATTTAATTATTAAAGATTTAGAAGAATTAATATGAAAGCTACATTCGGTGCGGGTTGTTTTTGGTGTGTAGAAGCCGCTTTTCGCCGCTTAAACGGTGTCGTTTCTACAACAGTCGGATATATGGGGGGACATTTTGAAAATCCCTCTTATCTTGATGTGCTTTCCAGAATTACCGGACATGCTGAAGTTGCACAAGTTGAATACGATCCTTCAGTTATTAGTTATGAGGAGTTATTAGAAATATTTTGGAAAATCCACGACCCTACAAGTTTAAATCGTCAGGGACCCGATAGAGGAGAACAATATCGTTCTGTAATATTTTTTCACACTCCCGAGCAAGAAGCGATCGCAAGAAATTCAAAACGGCGATCGCAAAATTCTGGGAAGTACGATCAAGATATTGTCACAGAAATTAAACCAGCTTCCGCTTATTGGTTGGCAACTGACGAACATCAGCAGTATTTTGAGAAGAAAAATCGGTCCGAAATTGTTGGAAAATCAAATTCGTAGTTGTGCTTTAACATTCAATTCCGTATTTTGCTGCTAAAGAGTTCTTGGCGCAACAGAGCACACCACTCGAAAACCAATGTTTCTTTCTTTGTTATCGTAACCGAATTTCTCTTTGCGGCGCTTGGCAGAGCGGCAGAAAGCAGGAATGACGTTCCAGGAGCCACCGCGCAGCACTTTTAAATCATTTGAATTATTATTAATCCAAGCGCTACCATTAGTAGGTGCGCCATCGTAATTAGGATGCCAGGTATCTTCACACCACTCCCAAACATTACCGTGCATATCGTACAAACCAAAAGCATTGGGAGGAAAAATGCCTACTTCTGTCGTGTGATTGCGATCGTTACCTCGTGATTCCGAGGCATAGGTAGAGTTATTGTAATTCGCTAAATCGGTGGTAATTGTTTCGCCAAAGTGAAATGGTGTCATAGTTAGGGCACGACAAGCGTATTCCCACTCGGCTTCACTTGGTAAACGATACTCCCTTTTTGTTAACTTTGTTAACTTCTCACAAAAATCAACAGCAGCCCTCCAAGCTACACTGTCAACTGGGTGTCGATCGTGACTGAATATAGATTGGAAATAAGAGGGGTTTTCACCCATAATAGCTTTATACTGTGCTTGGGTAATTGGGAATTTAGCCATGAAAAAGCGCTGAACAGTTACTTCATGCTGTGGACTTTCATTGTCTTCTCGCGCCTTTTCCGAAGCTGGCGAACCCATGATAAACTTTCCACCAGGAATTGCCGCCATTTCCAAGGTGACACCATTTCCTAAATCTTCAGTAAGGTACTCGGCACGAAGAGGTTGACGGTTAATGATATTTCCGCTTGCATCAACTGTGACTACTTCATTCGGGTTTAAAGATAGTTTTCTTGTAAATAACCTTTTTACTCCAACAGTAATTAGAAAACTGCCACCAGCCAAACCAAGAATTTGGAGGATTTTCCGGCGTGATAATTGATTGAGTATTGATGGTGATATTATTGGGAGTGTTTGTATATTTGGTTGCGCTTGTGAACCAAGGGCTTGCAATACATCTTTTGCACAGGAGTAGCGCATACTATGATGGCGACGTACCATTTTGGTAATCACTTCCCCTAGGTGCTGACTAACTTTTACCTGCTCTAACCAAACAACTTCACCTGTTTCGGGGTTTTCCTGTAACTCAGAAGGTTTTATACCAGTCAAAGCTTTAATGGCAGTCATCCCTAATGCATAAATATCGCTCGCTAAACAAGATCTACCATTGTTCTGTTCGTTTGGCATATATCCCGGAGTACCGATAATCATACTCGAAACTATTTCACCACCCGAAGTTAACATCAAACTGCCTATTTCTTTGACTGCACCAAAGTCAATGAGATAAATTTCGCCATTGTTTTCACAACGCATCAGGTTATGAGGTTTGATATCGCGGTGAATTACTCCTTGTTGATGTACCAATGATAATACTTCTAAAACGTCTTGTAATAACTCACGAACATAAGCTTCACTCAGTCGTTTGCCTTCACATATTTCGTTGTTTAAATCGTGCCCTTCAATAAATTCTTGGACTATATAAAGGTTATCATCTTCTTGAAAGTGCGCTAACAACTGAGGTATGCGATCGTATTTTCCCAACTTTTCCAAAACAACTGCTTCTTGATTAAAAAACTCTATGATTCTTTCATGGGTTTGGTTAGGGCGCAGTTGCTTGACTACACATAGAGTTTTGCTCGGTTGCATGATATCCTTGGCGAGAAAGGTAAGTGCAAAGCCACCTCCACCTAATTGACGAATAATTTCATAACGCCCTGCGAGTATAGTCACAATATCCCCAATCTCTCCCAATTCACATAAAACAAAGTTTAAATTTCTTAACTACAATTTCACAAGATATTTTAAATTGTCTTATTGAGCACATATCTGTGGTCAGGTATTTTAATATAGTTTTCCGTGTTATTATTTTAGTCTCTACAATGAGTTGGGGAGTTTTTCGGTAAACGGTGGATTACGATTATTAAGATAACGTACCTCATAAATGATTCTTATTGTCTACATCGGTAATTTTTTATAAGACCAAATGCTGAAAACCCCGAGTTCCATTCCCACCTTGAAATTCATTTCAAGGCTGATGAACAAAGTACATTAAAACGCACTAAAATCTTCATTCAATCGTCTTTAGACGACTTTGCCGGCTGAGCCTGGGAATTCATTCCAAGGCGGTAAAAGAAATTCACCCTTCTACAATCTCGGATCAACCGCTTCACTCTCCAACGCCAAAACCCCAAAAACACACTCATGCACTCTTCTCAAAGGCGCATTTGCCACAAATCTTTCCAACGCTTCCACACCCAAAGCAAACTCTCGCATCGCTAAGGAACGTTTCAAAGATAACCCGCGCTTACGCAAACGTTCCAGGTTTTCGTCAGTTGTGTATTCAGCTCCGTAGATAATTCGCAGATATTCCCTACCGCGACATTTCACCGCTGGTTGCAAAATACCCCGTTTACCGCTAACAATAAATTCCAACGGTTTAACAACCATCCCTTCACCACCTTTACTCGTCATTTCTTCCCACCAATGGATTCCTGACAGCGAGCTGCTGGGATCGTTTAAATCTATAATTTTGTAATCAGTCGCCATTAATAATTGAGATTCGGCTTTTTCTAAAATCACAGCTTGTTCCATATGCCAGGAATGGTTTTTATCGATATGTACCGCATCTTCTGTAGCTACAATATGAAATGGTGCAAGTTTGATATCGGAAATATCGCTAACTTCCCAACAGTAACGACGATAAGCGTCTACATATTGATTTACCATTTCCTGGCGTTGTTGAAATTTATCGAGTAGAGAGTTAACATCAATACCGTTTTGACTGGCTTGAGTTAGTAAATTTACTGTTTGATTTAAAGCCGGACGTGCAGCCGCACCAACTGCTGCATATTGACTTCGTATTAATCCTTGAGCTTTCGCCGACCAAGGCATTAGTTCGCAATCGAGACATACCCAATCGGTATTTAATCTTGACCAAAAATCACTTTCACAAAGAGCTTTATTTACCCGTGCTAAAAACTCCGCTTCTAATTCCGAGTTATCAAAAAAGCGTCTGCCAGTGCGAGTGTAACAGATGCCGATGCCTTCATTAACAATTCCGAATTTTCTTTTAACAGCTTCCTCATCGCGACATACAATAACCACCGCTCGCGAACCCATGTGTTTTTCTTCGCAAATTACCTCAGTAATTCCTTGGTTTTTATAATAAGCAAAAGCTTCTTTGGGATGTTCTAAATATCCCGGTAATTGAGAAGTTTCCACGGGTGACATGGTAGGAGGAAGGTAAATCAACCATTTGGGATTCGCAGCAAACCGACTCATTACCTCCAAAGCTGCAATGGAATTTTCTTCGCGAATGGTAATCTTGTGTTGTAGACGGACATTAATAATCCGTTTACCCAAGACATCATCAATATTTAAAACATCATCTAACTGTTGCTGGGAACTCCGAAGGGTATCTGTTACATTCCCCAAAGGTTTCACGGGTTCGCAGTAAACCTTCGCCGCGTCAACGCTTACCAATTCCCTTTCTGGATAGCGTAACGCCGTTAACTTGCCACCAAAAACGCAACCCGTATCAATATCAATCGTATTATTTAACCATTCCGCTTCCGGTACGGGTGTATGTCCATAAACTACCATGGCTTCACCGCGATATTCGGAAGCCCAATCGTAACGCACGGGTAAGCCGAATTCATCAATTTCGCCGGTGCTTTCACCATAAAGCGCAAAACTCCGCACTTTTCCCGAAGCCCTTCCCTGCATTTCTTCTCGCATTCCCGCATGAGCTACCACCAAGCGTCCATCATCTAGGACAAAATGACTAATTAAGGAATCCAGAAACTGTTCCATTTCTTTGAGAAAAGGTTCGCGTACTTCTGGTGATAAAGCTTCAATTTCCGCAACAGTTTGCTCCAAACCGTGATTAACTTTAACCTTTTTACCGCGTATTTTCCGCAAAAGCTTGTTTTCATGATTACCAGGAACGCAAATAGCCGAACCCGCTTCAACCATGTTTTTCACAAGCTTGACCGTATCGAGAATACGTGGTCCTCTGTCTACTAAATCACCAAGGAATAGTGCTTTTCGTCCTTCGGGATGGGAGTAAAGAGGAGAGGGGGTAGAGGGGGTAGAGGG
>JBCBQE010000254.1:0-8206 GCA_039820385.1 Cyanobacteria bacterium J06635_10 | reverse complement strand
AACCTTATCTTGGGGAGAGCGGACTTTATAATCTACTGGATTAACAGAAATAGCTTTAACCTGTACCAGTAAATCTTTGCCTTTGGCTGTAGGTTTAGGAATTTCAACATCTAACAGACTATTTTCGTTATCAATGGGTAAATATTGAGTTAAACCTACTGCTTTCATGGATTTTACCTCTAAATTTAAATATTATTAACTTAAGGTTCGAGCGCGGTTACTTCTTGGGCTACCCCGGTATGACATCGAACTTGCCATTCGTGCGTACATAGATGATGCTCTCCTCTCCTGCTTTAGACGAGACTTGATGCACCGATTTTCCCTTGGAACTGAAATAACTACCCGGTACCAAGGTTTTGATTTCGGTATCATTAGGCACTTGATACTGTGGTTGACCCTGGATTACTACAGCGCCGAATGTGGAGCCGTAGCTACGTATTTTTCCGGTAAATTCAGGTGGTAGCTTAATAAGGGTTCCGTTCAACTGATTTCCCTGGGGTTTGCCCCAAAGAAAGGCTACCTTTGGTCCATTGGCTGAATCTGTTATTCCGGGCTGATTGACCCAAACGATGTTGGATACGTCTACATTAATTGGCTTCTCCGAGCTAGAAAATGCCTTCTCAGGAGGAAGGACAAGATACGGTCCGTCCTCGATTTCGATGTACGCCAGGTTGTTGCTACCCTTGGCAGCGGTAATATGCACACCTCCGGCTGGCTGGGTCCAGAAAGAATCCTTCGGCAGCCACATTTTCTCGGCATTCGGGTCATCGTTGTGAATCAGGCCGCTAATGACCATTCCACGGTAGGTGACATTGTGAATGTGAGGTGGCGACGAAAAACCGTCCACAAACTCTACAAGGAAGCCTGACGGTCCAGAGGCAGTGCGATCGCCCCAAAGAGTACCAGCCTTCGGGCTATTGTCGCCGCGGGCGGGGTTGAGGGGTCCCCACTGGATTTCGGACTTCAAGACTACCTCGGAGGTTGGATTGGCTGCTGATTCCGGCTCGATCCTTTGGGATGCGATCTGCGCGCAACCCAAGGCGGTTACGAAGAGTGCAAGTGCGAGTAATAAAAACTTTCTTATGTTCTTCATGGGGAAAATTTTTGGTCATTACTTATTTTATGTACCACCAAATTTTAAGCTAAAACCGTCTCAATAACACTTACAATCTCTTGGCATTTCCCTGTATCAAGTGCATCAGGATGGGGAGAGGCAAACTGACCTGAATCATTATCGAAATACTGACCTGAAGCAGTTTTAAATTCATCCCTCAGTGCTGCGCGAGTCAGTATTTCTGCCCCGATGCGGATATCACCACCGGTCACCCCAAAAGCCTGTTTCACCATTTTGCTGCCGAGCAATGACCCAGGGTTAATCGCGATAATTATAGGACCGCTATCCTTAAGGGAAAGCCCTAGACTGCGGGACCACATTGTCAGCGCCAGTTTGCTTTGTGCATAAGCTGCTCCATCGCCCAGCTTGACTCGTCCAGTCAGTGCTTCTACTTTCACGCTCGATTGAGCAGCGGAAGACAAATTAATCACCCGTCCTGAAGTTCCGAGCAGTGACAATAGCCTTTTTGTAAGCAGATAGGGAGCGATGGTATTGACAGCAAAGCGTATATCAAGCCCATTCTGCGTAACAGGATCGGGAGCATTATAGACACCTGCATTATTGATCAAAACATCAAGTTTAGAGTGCTTTTCCGCCACAGTCTTCGCGAGTTCCTCGACATTGTTCATGAGCGACAGATCGGCCAGGTAGATTTCAATACATCCGCCACCCTTGAGTTCAAGAAGGGTTTTTTGCACTTTTTCGAGCTTTTCTAAATTACGACCATGCAATAAAACATGGTGTCCCAGTGAAGTAAGCATCTTTGCTGTTTCCAGTCCAATACCATCGGTAGAGCCAGTAATTAAAATAGTTTTTTGCATAGCTAGTACTCATTATTCAATTTCCTGAATAGCAATCACCCCTTGGTCCCAGCCACGCTGGTTCTCCATATCATTTTGAAAGCCTTTGTCATCTGCGAATTGGAAACGCTTAATCGCTGGTGTTTTGCTTGTTGCCTGATATAGCCAGTAAGCTTCTTCCTTCAACGCCTCTTCGATTGGCTTGTCAATTGAAGCATAGACAGCCTGCTTACAAGCATTAATCGAATCAGCTGGGAAATGGGCAATGCGTTTTGCCAACTCATCGACATAAGCACCAATCTCGTCGGCATCGAGAGCCTTATTAATAGTGCCATAGGCTTCTGCTCGATCTGCATCAAAATCACGGGCACTTAAAATAATTTCCAATGCACGTCCTAAGCCTGCCTGACGAGCCATGCGCGATGCACCACCACCACAAGGCAGAATCCCCATACCGACTTCCATCTGCATGAATTTTGCCTTGCCACGAGCTGCAAAGCGCATATCACAAGCGAGGGCAAATTCATGGCCACCACCCCGTGCGAACCCTTCGATTTTGGCGATAGTTGCCTGTGGCAGTTTACTAATACGCTCCAGGGTAGTCTGCAAATAAAGCAGTTTCACCTCATCGCGCGATACCGCTGTTGTAGACATGTCTTTGAGGAAATTTGTGTCAGCATGGGCCACAAAAATCTCTGGGTGAGCAGATTGGAAAACAACAACTTTGACACTGCCATCGCCTTCGAGCGTTTCCGCCAAACGATTTAGATCGTCTAGCATTGGAATCCCTTGAACATTCACAGAGAGATAATCAAAAGTAACAGTAAGAACAGCTCCATCCTTTGTCGCCTTGAATGTAGTGTAGTTTTCGTAAGTCATATCGATCTCTTTGTTTATGATTTCTATGATTCAAAATATGATAAAAGTACGAAAAATGACAAGTACGCACAATTTTGTTATGTAGTTACAAAAAAGTAACTATTGAAAAGTGGAAAAAATTATGATGCACAAAAACAATTGCGATCGTCCCTATGGATGCTCCGTGGAAGCCACGTTATCTGTGATTGGTGGACGGTGGAAACCCGTGATTATTTTCAATCTCTTGCAGAATGATGTCTTGCGCTTCGGGGAATTGAAGAGAAAAATCGAAGGTATTACCCAGCGCATGCTTACTAATCAACTACGGGAATTGGAAAAAGATAAGATTGTAGCGCGAAAAGTCTATGCCGAAGTACCGCCGCGCGTAGAATATTCCCTTACAGATTATGGTCGTACTCTAGAGCCAATTATGATTTCCATGAGAGATTGGGGAGCTGAGCATATGAACGTGAAATGTGATTAGCAGATTCCTATAGTATAAATACGCATGAACAATAGTATTTTTATCGTTTCTTAGACATCAATTAAGAATCAGGATGATTGCTGGATCAGTCCGTAATTTCACTTAGTTTTTATTGTTCTAATAGCTATCTTTACAAAAACTTCATAGTTAGAACGAGATAAAAAGTGCAAAATAAAACCTGAGTCGCGGCAACGGCTCAGGTAAAGGATGTAATTTACTGCCAGAATCACTGAATAAAAAAGTAATATCTGACACTATACTTCTTAAGGTATTATCTCATACTGGCAAGTGTCAGAGCAAGAACGCGCGTCTACTAACATCCACGAGGATTTTTTGCTTGCTTTGAGTAAATTGACGCACTAAGCTTGCAACTTGATTAAGCTAAGCATACATCATTGGAAGACCAGGGCAGTTTTGGTATTTGGTGACAGTTTGTCGATACGCGAAGCGTCAAGCCTCCGGCTTATCGCATTTTTCATTGTTACATCGAGTAATCAGAACAAAGGAATTAATCCCATGAAGAAACTTGCCTTTCTTGCAGGAATATTAACTGCAACCACTAGTGTATTAGCACTAACATTTACAATTGCTTCAAAAGCCAATGCAGCCAGCGTCAAAGCTGTTGAAACTGTTGTCGTAATTGATGAATCAGGTTCAATGAGCGGCGAGCAATCTTGGATTCAGCAAGTAATACCTAATTTAGAGTCAGCATTTAAAGCAGCAGGTTTTGGTGGTGGAGCAGATGCCAATCGTTATGGTTTGGTTGGTTTTGGTAGTAGTGGAAGTGGTATATTAGGGCGATCGCTCACCGCTAACGGGAATAATTTTTTTGGCGCTGGTGATTTTAGTACCGCAGCAAGTAATTTGGTGACATCTGGTGGTTTTGAGGATGGTTATTCTGCTATCGATTACACATTCAATAATTACAATTTCCGTAAGGGAGCAGTAAAAAACTTCATTCTGATCACCGATGAAGATAGAGATAATGGCAATCCTGCTCTTACCTTCCAAAGCACCCTAAACAGGCTTACAAACAATGGCACCCTGTTGAATGCTGTGGTTAACGCTGGATTTCAAGATGGTAAAGCAACTAGAGCTCTTGGTATCGATACAAAAGGAACAGCTTATCTAGCAGATGCTTCTGGCGGCTTTACCAAGAGTGCAGGTGGTAAAGCTTTTTCTGGAGGAACAAGCATAACAGATTATGTTGACTTAGCTTTAGCAACAGGTGGTGCAGCTTGGGATTTAAACCAACTTCGCCAAGGTGGTGACTTAGCTCAGTCTTTTACCAACGGCTTTATTGATATCAAAGTGCAAGAAGTTGTTAATACTGTTGTTCCAAATCCTGTTGTTCCAAATCCTGTTATTCCAAATCCTGTTGTTCCAAATCCGGGTGGCCCCAATAAAGAAGTTCCTGAACCCATGACTATCTTAGGAACTCTAACTGCAGGTGCATTTGGCGCTAAATTCATGCAAAAGCGCAAGCAAATGAAGGCTGCTAAGTCTGAAGGTTAAGTCTATCTGGTTAGGATAGAGCAAATTGTAATACCAAACGCCAATTTAAACGTAATCTCTGATTTAACCATAAATTGACTTGTGTAGAGACGTAGCACTGCTACGTCTCTATATCTCAGGGAATAACCTGTAATCTATCAACTAGGCAGAGATATCTCCTCTGAGAAAAAATATTACTTGTGTAGTCGATGAATTTTTACAAATTCTTCACATTCATTATCAATTTATTGCTAGAAAATCATGAATAATGATGTATCAAAATAAACAACAATTTTCGAGAATTAAAGAAAAATTCGGCTGTTAAAAATCTCAGACTTCAGGTACCATACTGCGTCAAAAAACTAGATAAAGCAACTTGCAATGAATATAACCAACATAGCCTCGGCAAAACTAAAAGATATTCGTTATTGGCTGCTAGGGATTGCTGGAGGTTTACAAGCAATTTGCTTGACTCTTGTCTGGAAGGCTGATGATAGCGGACATTTTGGCATGAGTCTGCTGTTTTTATTTGCGATTGGGAGTTTAATTTCGGAGAAACGCCATACTTTCAAGTATGAGAGTAAAGTTTTGCCCAGTATTGTGGGTATGGGGTTGATTGGTTGGGTTTTGTGGGAAAGTGCGAATCTCGCAGATGGTAATATAATGCGCCTTTTACCTTTCGCTTCAGCCTTTGGGGTTGCTTTGCTGGCTTCTGGTTTCAAAGGATTAAAGCAGTATTGGCAGGAACTTGTTATCCTGTTTTTCTTGGGTGTACCTAGTGTAATTGCCAGCTTTTTATTTGATATTTCTCCCTTAACCGCGCAATTTTCAGCATTCATTCTGCATTATTTCGGCTTTGATGTTGCTAGTCAAGGAGTTTTCATCAATCTACCCAATGGTGGCGTAAAAGTGACACATGAGTGCTCTGGTATAGATACTATCATTTATACTCTCAGCGTTTCCGTGCTAGCTTTAGTAATGTTTCCCGTACATCGCAGCAAACAATTTTTCGTGCCGATTGTAGCGATAATCATCGGATTTGTAGTTAACGGGATTCGCGTAGCAATGCTGGCAATATTTGCTGCATCAGACAAAGCCGCTTTTGATAATTGGCATGGAGGGCAGGCATCGTACTTATACGGAATGATCGGTATTGCAATTTTCGGATGCTTTTACTGGTTGTTACTGCAGCACGAAGTTAATAGTCAAAGTACTGGGAGTTCCCAAAGCTAATGAATATTTGGAAGCAAGTTCGTATCCCTTTACTAGCGTTTATTTTTACTGCTGTTGCCTTAGTTTTGGTAAGAGTAATTTTGGTAACTGCATTTCAGACTAAGCAAAAAAAACATTCTCAATTACCCCATATTCCTTTAAGTACAGCACTTATAGAAGTAAATTAATTTTATCTTTCTGTAATGTTTTGCTATATCTTGTATAAATATTGAATTACGCTTCAAACTATTTCTCAAGAAACACGGGTAAGGGATAAGAGGTAACCGGAAAAATCTAGCTACAACAATCATTATTACATTTAACCCATGTCTCAAATAGAAACTAATCAAGCAAATAAATCATTATTAGCTCAAATCGCAAATTTGAATCAAAACACCAACGAACTTTCAAAGTTTGTTTTTGGGATGGTAGATTCTTTGTCAATTGTTCGCTGGGTGGGTTATGGGCTTTTAATATTGGCGTTGTTCGATATCATTGAAATGTTTATCCCAGCTAGATTTATGAATCCTAGTTGGGAATTACAAACTATTGGTGCTTTAGTGGAAAGAGTTGCAGTACCATTAATTGGGTTTGTATTAGTATTTTTTGCTGGATTAAACGAACGAGGTAGAATAGAAGCAATTATCCTCAAAATTCTATCTTGGTTAACTTTATTATTAGGAATTATATATTTTATAATTGTGCCGTTAGGAATTGTGAATACAGTCAGAATACACAAACAAAATAATCAGCAAATTACAGTTAGATTAAATCAACAAAAATCTGTAATTGAACAAGTAAAAAAAATTGTTGATGGGCCAGTAAACGAAGCTCAAATGCAACAACTTTTAGCTCGTTTGAATGGTAGACGCTCACCTGAAATTAAAAGTCCAGAAGAATTGCAACAAGCAAAACAACAGGTTTCTACATTTATCGATCGAGGTGAAAATCAACTTACAAAACAAGTAGAATTTGCCCGCTCAAATCAGCAGTTTAACTTACTTAAAAAATCTATCAAGTGGAATTTAGGAGCACTGGTTGCTAGTGCTTTATTTATTACAATCTGGCGCAGTACGATTTGGGCTAGACGCGGGTAAGGTGATAGGGAGATAGGGAGATAGGGAGATAGGGAGATGGGGAGATAGGGAGATGGGGAGAGGGGGAAGATAATTTCACTTACTCTTAACTCCTAATGGAGCGAGCTCCCATGCCCAATACTTAATTCCCCATATTGAAAGTCGTACCTTCCACACTCGCATGAATTAGCACAAAGTATTTAAAATATGAAGGAAGGTTAAGACATTTTCACAAATAAGAGTTAAAACAATGGGATTATTTGGACTTGGTAAAAAACTGACTATACCGACTCCCCAAGAAGCTTTACCGGGAAGAGCCCAGTCAATGCCGGTACCTGAGAAACATTATGTCAACGGTAATCCCCTCAAGCCTCCTTTCCCTGAAGGTATGGAAAAGGCTGTATTTGGTATGGGATGTTTTTGGGGTGCTGAGCGTAAATTCTGGCAATTGGACGGAGTTTATACTACTGCTGTAGGTTACGCTGCAGGTTCAACCCCTAACCCTACATATAAAGAAGTGTGTAGCGGAATGACTGGCCACAATGAAGTTGTGCTAGTTGTGTACGATCCCAAAAAAGTCAGTTACGAACAACTGTTAAAAACTTTTTGGGAAAGCCACAATCCCACTCAAGGAATGCGTCAAGGTAATGACACTGGTACCCAGTATCGTTCGGGAATTTACACATATTCTGAAGAGCAGAAAAAGTTAGCAGAAACATCAAAAGGTTCTTATCAAGAAGCATTGAAGTCAGCTGGTTATGGCAACATTACCACAGAAATTCTTGATGCATCCGAATTTTACTATGCTGAAGATTACCATCAGCAGTATCTTGCCAAAAACCCCAATGGTTATTGTGGATTAGGCGGTACTAATGTTGCTTGCCCTGTAGGTGTAATGAATTCGTAAAGGATTGTTAGTTGTTAGTGGTTAGTGGTTAGTGGTTAGTGGTTAGTTGCTAATTACTAATTACTAGCTTGAAAGTGAGTGGAGGTGCGAGAGCTTTTATATTTGCCGGTGAAAGTTTTTCATTGGCACTAACCACCAACCACCAACTATCAACCACCAACCACCAACCACTATCCATTAATGATAAACTTTCAGATAATAATCTTGATACTCTTTGGATAATAAAGGTTTCCACCATTCACTATGGTTGAGATACCACCG
>JBCBQE010000253.1:0-8216 GCA_039820385.1 Cyanobacteria bacterium J06635_10 | reverse complement strand
CAATTTTGCCAATTTCTAACCAATCATCCATTTTCAATTATCAATGAACAATGAACAATTATCAATGAACAGTGAACAATTATCAATGAACGATGAACAACTGATAATTGATCGCTGATAATTGATAATTGATAATTGATAATTGATAATTGAAAATGGATGATTGGTTAGAAATTGGCAAAATTGTTGCACCCCAAGGGTTGAATGGTGAGTTGCGGGTTTATCCGAGTACGGATTTTCCCGAACGTTTTGAGAAACCTGGGTTACGTTGGCTGTTACATCCAAATGCCACGGAACTCGAAGAGGTAGAGTTAGTTAAAGGCCGTTTTCTTGAAGGCAAAAAGTTGTATGTTATTCAGTTAGCTGGTGTTAAGTACCGGGATCAAGCTGAGAAATTACGCGGTTGTAAGTTATTTGTACACCAAAGCTCACGCCCACAATTGGCTGAAGATGAGTATCATTTGATGGATTTGCTTGGTTTATCTGTTTTTATCCAAGATAGTGGAGAGTTTATTGGCACTGTAGTAGATTTGATTGCTGCTGGTAATGATTTATTGGAAGTACGATTGGAGAAAGAAGCAGGAGACAAGGAAACTGTCAAAGATCTTAAGACTGTTTTAATTCCTTTCGTCAAAGATATTGTTCCGGTAGTAGATTTAGAAACTCGTCGAATTGAAATTACACCACCCCTTGGTTTGTTGGAGATAAATTAATTCTATAGATTTGATAATTTATAGTTTGCGATCGGTACCAATTCAATTTCTTATCCTCTCTATTTAATAGTCTAATTAATTTGAGATAGCTCAGTTAATAAATGTTATTTTTTTATGTCTAAAGAAGTAATTTTTACTTAAATAAATATATAATATTGACGATCTAAAATAAATTAATACTCATTCTTTCTTAATCTGATATTTGGTTAAATTGCGGTTAAAATTGAGCAAATAACATAAATGTTATGCTAAACTTCCAAACATATTGTTGTATAAAATAGATATTTAGATAGATAGAATATTTTGGCAGTCTCATAGCATAGAATTTTATGCAATGTCTCTCTCATGTAAGGAGAGAGTAGATTAAAATGGTTTAAAATTGTTATGAGTTGCAAAATTGTCACAATATCTGTTTAGTGCCGTAACCTCCGCAGTCTTATTATTAGGTTTCCCAATTTTACTAAGTGTCCTCGCTTTCTGCCTCCCCAACAAGAAAAATGTGCCTTAATGCTCGCGTCCTATTAATAATTAATTTGTTATATTGTTCCAGGAAAAGTTAATTTTATGAGGTTTTTGATTTACCATTTAACCTAAATGTGAATCAAATACATTTCCTGTTTGAAAAAAAGATTTATAGCTCAGATATCTTGTTCCCTTGCTGTTTAGATAGTAAGGGAAAATTCTGTAATGGGATGAAAAATGAAATGTATGAAATAAATATTCACTTAGGTATAGTCAACCTTTAAAAATTTAAGTTTATATAGATATGAAGATGTCAAAAACTCACATCATTTAATTTCAGGAGTAAGATTATGACTTTAGCCAGCCCACCTCAAGCTAAGCCATTACAAGATGATGAATTAAGAAAAATGAACGCCTATTGGCAGGCGGCAAATTATCTTTCGGTAGGACAAATATATTTATTAGATAATCCTCTACTCAAAGAGCCACTGAAACTAGAACATGTAAAACCAAGACTTCTCGGACATTGGGGAACCACTCCCGGCTTGAATTTTATCTACGTTCATCTCAACCGGGTAATTAAGAAAGACGACTTAAATATAATTTATATTGCAGGGCCTGGACATGGTGGTCCTGGTTTGGTAGCAAATACCTATCTTGAAGGAACTTATAGTGAATATTATCCCAACATCTCTCTAGATACAGAGGGAATGAAAAAGCTGTTCAAACAGTTTTCTTTTCCCGGTGGAATTCCCAGTCATGTAGCACCAGAAACTCCAGGGAGCATCCATGAAGGAGGCGAACTCGGTTATTCTGTTTCTCACGCTTTTGGTGCAGCTTTTGATAATCCCGATTTGATTGTTGCTTGCGTTGTCGGTGATGGTGAAGCCGAAACGGGATCCTTGGCAGCTAGCTGGCATTCTAACAAGTTTCTCAATCCAGTACATGATGGTGCAGTATTGCCGATTTTGCATCTAAATGGCTATAAAATTGCTAACCCCACACTTCTGGCGCGGATGAGTCATGAAGAATTACAAAAGCTGTTTGAGGGTTATGGTTATAAACCTTATTTTGTAGAGGGATCGGATCCAGTTGCCATGCATCAATTGATGGCAGCAACAATGGATACCGCACTGCATGAAATCCGTGAAATTCAGGAAGATGCCCGTAAAAATGGTTTCAAAGTGCGTCCCCAATGGCCGATGATTATTCTTAGGAGTCCCAAAGGTTGGACGGGGCCTCGTGAAGTCGATGGGAAAAAGACAGAAGATTATTGGCGATCGCACCAAGTTCCTTTATCGAATATGGCTTCTGAACCAGCACACGTACAGTTGTTAGAAGACTGGATGAAGAGTTACAACCCAGGAGAATTATTCGATGAAAACGGTAAATTAATAGCAGAATTAGCCTCACTCGCACCAAGCGGAAATCGGCGCATGGGAGACAATCCCCACGCCAACGGTGGTATATTACTGCGAGACTTGAAAATGCCAGATTTTCGCAACTATGCCGTAGAAGTCAGTCAACCCGGAAAAAGCATTGGCGAAGCAACCCGCGTCATGGGTAAATTATTGCGGGATGTCATGAAACTTAATCTAGAGACTGGCAACTTCCGTTTATTCGGCCCCGACGAAACCGCATCTAATCGACTTGCTGACGTATTCGATGTGACATCAAGGACTTGGGTTGCAGAAACCTTAGAATACGACGACCACCTAAGTGCAGACGGTCGCGTCATGGAAATTCTCAGCGAACATACTTGTCAGGGATGGTTAGAAGGATACCTGCTTACAGGTCGTCACGGACTATTTTCCTGTTATGAAGCATTTATCCATATCATCGATTCCATGTTCAACCAGCACGCCAAATGGTTGAAAACAACCCGCGATATTCCCTGGCGCAGACCAGTTGCTTCCCTAACATATTTATTAACATCTCACGTATGGCGGCAAGACCACAACGGTTTTAGCCATCAAGATCCCGGCTTTCTCGATCACGTAGTTAATAAGAAAGCTGAAGTTGTAAGAATATATTTACCACCCGATGCCAATTGTTTGCTCTCCGTGACAGATCATTGCTTAAAAAGTCGCCATTACGTTAACGTGATTGTAGCGGGGAAACAACCAGCATTGCAGTATCTAAATATGGATGAAGCAATCAAGCATTGTACCACCGGGATCGGTATTTGGGGTTGGGCTTCTAACGACCAAGGAAGCGAACCAGATGTAGTCATGGCTTGCGCTGGCGACATTCCTACCCTAGAAACCTTAGCAGCGGTAAATATATTGCGGGAAAACTTTCCTGAATTGAAAATCAGGGTAGTAAATGTAGTAGACTTAATGACCCTACAACCAGAAAACGAACACCCTCACGGTTTAAGCGATAAAGACTTTGACAGCATTTTCACCACCGATAAACCAATCATCTTTGCCTTTCACGGTTATCCTTGGCTCATTCATCGTTTAACATATCGTCGTACCAATCACAATAATCTTCACGTCCGGGGTTATAAAGAAGAAGGAACTACTACCACACCTTTTGATATGGTGGTAATGAATGACTTAGATCGCTTTAATTTAGCAGATGATGTCATTGACAGAGTTCCCCATCTGAGATATAAGGCCGCTCATGTCAAACAGATGTTACACAACAAGTTGATCGAACACAAGCAATATGTTCGCGAACATGGCGAAGATATGCCAGAAATTCGCAATTGGAAGTGGGAATACTAGATAAGGCATAGAACTCGCGGGGATGGGAGAAAAAGAGAAAATAACTCCCAACTCCCAACTCCCCACTCCCAACTGTTCACTGCTCACTGCTCCCTGTCATGGTACTGCTTATTGTTCATTGTTCATTGTTCATTGTCATGGTACTGCTCCCTGTCATGGTACTGCTTATTGTTCATTGTTCATTGTTCATTGTCATGGTACTGCTCCCTGTCATGGTACTGCTTATTGTTCATTGTTCATTGTTCATTGTTCATTGTTCATTGTTCATTGTTCGCTGCTTTTGCCCAATTACTAATTCTTAATAACGAAAACAAGTGAAACTGAGAGGATGTTATAAAGCTATAGATAGAAATTAGTAGATTTAATATCTTACAAAATCACCATAATGACTAGTAGTTCATCCGAGCAAAAGTATAATAGGTTAGCGTCTGAAGATGTTTCTGTCCCTAGCACTGTTAAAGTTAGAGTAGAAGACGACCGTACCGGTATGAGTGAGGAAACCCTCAGACGTGCCATTGCTGATAGTCTTTATTACGTTCAGGGAAAAGGCGAGTATTTTGCCACTCTGCACGATTATTATATGGCTGTTGCCCATAGCGTTCGCGATCGCATTCTTCAAAGGCGAATTCAAACAGCAAAAACTCACATGGATAAGCGTGTAAAAACCGTTTATTATCTCTCAGCCGAGTTTTTGATGGGGCGTTATACAGGTAATAGTTTAATTAATCTCGGGCTATACGAAAAAATTCGTACTGTCTTGAAAGAATCCGGGTTAGAATTAGACGATTTGTTGGAGCAAGAACACGAACCAGGATTGGGTAACGGAGGTTTGGGAAGACTTGCAGCCTGCTATCTCGATTCCTTAGCAACTCTAGAAATCCCCGCCGTCGGTTATGGAATTCGTTATGAATTCGGGATTTTTGAGCAAGTTATTCGTAACGGTTGGCAAGTAGAAAACCCCGATAAATGGTTGAGTTTCGGCAATGCTTGGGAAATTCCTCTTCCCGAATATTTAGTAGAAGTGAAATTTGGCGGTCATACCGAAGTATACAACGATCGAAACGGACGCTATCAAGTACGCTGGATACCGCAGCAAAAAATATCGGGAGTTCCCTACGATACCCCCGTACCAGGTTACGGTGTCGATACGGCAAATATTCTGCGGTTGTGGAAAGCAGAAGCAACTCATGAATTTGACTTACAAGCGTTTAATGCTGGTGACTACATCGGCGCAGTCGGTAGTCAGATGTTTTCGGAGAATATCTCAAAAGTTCTTTACCCCAACGACGACACAATGCAGGGTAAAGAATTGCGCTTGCAGCAACAATACTTCTTTGTTTCTTGTTCCTTGCAAGACATTCTCCGTCGCCATAAAAGAATGTTTAATACCCTCGATAATTTGCATGAAAAAGCTGCAATTCAGCTTAATGATACCCATCCTTCAGTTGGGATCGCTGAATTGATGCGACTGCTAATTGACGAGCATCAAATGGCTTGGGATAAAGCATGGAATATTACGAAAAATACCTTCGCTTATACCAACCATACCTTGTTGCCAGAAGCCTTAGAACGCTGGCCAGTGGAATTATTCGGTAGATTATTACCCAGACATTTGGAAATTATCTACGAAATTAACTTCCGCTTCTTGAGTGAAGTTAGAAAGCGTTATCCTGGAGATTTGGAACGTATATCGCGGTTATCTTTGATTGAAGAAGACGGCGAGCGAAAAGTTCGTATGGCGCACTTAGCTTGCGTCGGTAGCTATAAAATTAATGGGGTAGCGGCATTACATACTGAGTTACTCAAAAAACACGTACTCCACGACTTCTACGAATTATTCCCAGAGAAGTTTGTTAATAAGACAAACGGCGTAACCCCTCGTCGCTGGTTGTTGTTAGGTAATCCTCGATTAGCTCGTCTAATTACCGACAAAATTGGTACCGATTGGATTAAGAATCTTTCGGAACTGCGAAAGTTAGAACAATTCTTAGATGATAAAGAATTCAAACAAGCTTGGCGCGACATCAAAAAAGCCAACAAAGAAGAATTGGCAAAATTAATTCAAAAAAGCAACGGAATTACAGTTGATACCAATTCCTTGTTTGACGTACAAGTAAAGCGACTGCACGAATATAAGCGTCAGTTACTGAATGCCTTCCACATCATCACCCTCTACAACCGAATTAAGAAAAATCCCCAAGCTGATATCTTACCCCGCACATTTATTTTTGCAGGTAAAGCAGCACCTGGTTACTTCATCGCCAAATTGATTATCAAATTGATCAATGCTGTTGGTAGTATAGTCAATAGCGATGCCGACGTTGCAGGACGTTTAAAAGTAGCATTCATACCAAACTACAACGTATCCTCAAGCCAATTTATCTACTCAGGTGCAGAACTTTCCGAACAAATTTCCACCGCCGGTAAAGAAGCTTCCGGAACTGGTAACATGAAATTTGCTCTCAACGGCTCCTTGACAATCGGAACTCTTGACGGTGCTAACGTTGAAATTCGCGAAGAAGTCGGTGCAGAAAACTTCTTTTTATGCGGTTTAACCACCCAAGAAGTTTTTGATTTGAAAGCCAAAGGATACAATCCCGCTAATTATTACCATTCCAATCCCGAGTTAAAAGAAGTCATCGACTTGATATCCTGCGGACATTTTTCCGATGGCGATCGCAACCTCTTCAAGCCACTGTTAGACTCACTGTTTAACCAAGATAGGTTCATGTTATTCGCCGACTACCAATCCTATATTGACACCCAAGCAAAAGTATCCGAAGCCTATCGAGATAAAGAAAATTGGACTCGGATGTCGATTCTTAACTCCGCACGTATGGGTAAATTCTCCTCAGACAGGGCAATTTGGGAATATTGTCAAGAGATCTGGAATGTGGAACCCTGTGAAGTCAAACTCGACGAATATTCAACCGACGAAGCTGGTTTGAAAATCTCGTGATTAGTTACTAGTGATTAGTCGTTAAGTAGTTGAGCATATAAATTTATTATTTGTTTGTAGTAGCGCTTGTGCGAAGAGTGCTTTACTACAAACAAATACATTGACATTTTTTCTCCCCGACTTACTTAATTAATTCTTCACTAGTAATTAGAATTAACCCCTTACTTCTTACCCCTTAAACCTTACCCCTTACTTCCTCCCATGAAAGTAGCAGTATTCAGCAGCAAAAACTACGATCGCCGCTTTCTTTCAGAAGCAAATGCCGAATGCAGTCACGAGTTTGTATTTTTTGAACCAAAATTAAACAGTGAAACTACGACTTTAGCAGAAGGATTCCCCGCAGTCTGCGTATTTATCAACGACCAACTAAATGCCGAAACCATAAAGGCTCTAGCCAAGAGTGGAACTCAGCTTATTGCCTTGCGTTCTGCTGGTTTCAACAATGTAGATATCAAAGCCGCCACAGAGTTAGGAATCACCGTAGTAAGAGTTCCGGCTTATTCCCCTTATGCAGTAGCCGAACACGCAGCAGGATTAATTTTAACATTAAATCGTAAGTATCATCGTGCTTACAGTCGAGTCCGGGAATCTAATTTTTCTCTGAAAGGCTTATTAGGATTTGACTTACATAGTTCCACCGTCGGTATTATTGGTACGGGTAAAATCGGGATGTGCTTTGCTCAAATCATGAAAGGATTTGGCTGCAATTTACTAGCATACGATATCTATCAAAACCCAGCCTGTTTGTCCATGGGAGTGAAATATGTTGAATTATCAGAATTACTGGCTAGTTCAGATATCATTTCCCTACACTGCCCTTTAGCTGCTGAATCATATCACATGATTAACGCCGAAACTTTAGAGCAAATGAAACCGGGATCGATGTTGATAAACACTAGTCGTGGCGGACTTATCGATACAAAAGCAGTCATAGACGCTTTAAAATCTAAGAAGTTAGGCTATTTAGGTTTAGACGTATATGAATTAGAAGGCGATTTATTTTTTGAAGACTTATCAGAAGAAGTGATCCAAGACGATATATTTGAACGTTTACTCACATTCCCCAACGTAGTCATTACCGCTCACCAAGCCTTTTTTACTAAAAACGCTTTGCAAAATATTGCTCAAACAACCTTGTCAAATATTACTGAATTTGAGAAAACAGGCGAATGCACAAATACAGTACCATGACAGTACCATCACAGTACCATGAAGGGGAGGCAAAAAGTGGTGTGGATATACAAAGCCGCTTTATTGAGGCAAAAAGCGGTGTAGATAAACTTCGGGCTTTATTGCCGTGCCGTTGCTGTTACAGCCCCTCCTATATATTATTTGAGGTTAAATTTTTGA